>DATFQC010000431.1:0-6180 GCA_035264425.1 Anaerolineales bacterium | reverse complement strand
AGCCCGCGCCGGGTGTGCAGCGATTTCTGGCAGGTACCGCACCGATGCTTTCCACATTGGTGATGGAAGAAGCGCTGACTCCACTGCTTGATGCGGGAATGGCGGCTCTTCGTGCAAAATCTATTTTGATGACGGACTACGCTACTTATCTGACTGACCAATGGCTTGCGCCCCTCGGCTTTTCACTGGGCTCACCACACGACTCCGCACGGCGCGGCTCGCATATCAGCATCCGCCATCAGGAGGGCTATCGTATCAACCGCGCTCTTATCGAAGAGATGAACGTGATCCCCGACTTCCGCGAACCTGATAATATTCGTCTTGGCTTTGCACCTCTTTACATTTCCTTTACCAACATCTGGGAAGGCTTTGATAGAATCCGTAAAGTTGTTGAAGAAAAGCATTATGAGAAGTATCTGAAACAAAAATTAGCAGTGACGTGAATGTCTGCAAAATTGCCTGCTGTTGCCAAAGATACTTTATCGGCGGAATGGATAGCGAAAGGAAAATAAAATGGATGGAAAACCCGATACAATCAAAGTTTCTGCATCTCATCAGGAAGAGATTTTTGCATCTCACGCAAATTTATTCGTAACAGTCAAAGGTTCCTCAGTGGTCAGCGGCAATGAAGCGATGAAAAAAGCCAAAGAGGTGAGCCAGCTTGTCGAAGCGCTGACCCGCTTTGGTCTCAGTCCAGAGGCAATCCACTTGCAGGGAGTCCGCATCGAAACTTCCAGCGGGGCACTGCTCAAGTCCTCCAGCGCAATCTATCATCTAAAGATCAAATCTGAAAAACTTGAACAACTAGCTGAATTGCTGGACATCCTCGCAGAGCAAAAGAACGCGAGCCTGGAACGGATCGAATGGAAGTATCCCGAAGAATCTGCGCGCGAACATGGATTGGAATTGGCAGTTGCAAAAGGGAAGGAACGAGCGGAAAAAGTTGCTGCCTCGCTCGGCGTCAAACTTCTGGGTGTTTACGATTTTATGGAAAACACATTTGATGAGGAACGACCTCCTATGCCCTTTCAAGCCATGGAGATGAGAATGAAAACACGCACCGCGGCTGCCGATGAACCCAGCTTGAACATGGACATCCAGCACAGCAAGACAGTTCATGTGAACGTGGATATCTGGTATCGAGTGTCTTCATTTTGAATTAATCTCTAGCACTTCTGTTCTACTAATGATAAAATCGCTTTTCACCGGAGGAGCGATTTTATGGCCCCAGAAACCATTCAAGTGAATAATTTGAGCAAGACGTACCAGGTATCTGAACGCGAAGGCGGATTTGGCGCGGCAGTACGTAGCTTTTTTAAACGCAAGTATAAAGACGTGAAAGCCGTCCAGGAAGTAAACTTTAAAATCACTCAGGGCGAGATTGTTGGCTTTCTCGGCCCGAATGGTGCTGGAAAAACTACGACGCTCAAGATGCTTTCTGGCTTGCTCCATCCTACGGGTGGCAATGCAAATGTGCTGGGCTTTACGCCCTGGGAATTAAACCCTGATTATCTGCGTTCCATGACACTCGTGATGGGGCAACGCAACCGCTTGTCATGGGATATCCCCGCCGCGGATTCCTTTTTGCTCAACCAAGCCATCTACCGCCTCCCCGATGATGAATACCAAAAAACTTATAAGGAGCTCGACGAACTGCTCGAACTCGAACCCATAATGAAAAAGCCTGTGCGTAATCTCTCTTTGGGAGAGCGCATGAAGTGTGAAATTGCGGCCGGCTTGCTCCACCGGCCGAAAGTTTTATTTTTGGATGAACCCACGATTGGACTCGACATCACAGGTCAAGCGCGCATCCGTGAATTTTTGCGTGAATACAACCGACGCACCGGCGCAACGATTTTGCTGACCAGTCACTATATGGCAGATGTGACCGCATTGTGTGAGCGCATTATCATCATCCATCATGGGAACCTCAAATATGATGGTGGTATTAATGACCTATCGCGTAAGATCGCGCCCTTCAAACTGATCGGCGTGAGGCTGGCAGAAACAAACTCACATGATTTGAGAAAGTATGGCACTCCGGTTCAAAACGAGGAAGACTGGGAGAAGCAATACATTCAGGTCAAAGCGGAGGACGTGACCCGCGTCACATCTGGACTTCTGGCCGACCTACCCATCCACGACATCACGATCACCGATCCGCCCATCGAGGATGTCATCGAGCAGGCGTTTAATCAGTAAAGTATATGTCGTTGCGAGCGAAGCGAAGCAATCTCCATTTAGATGGTGAAAACGTAGCGATGAAATTCTTTCATTCAGCAGGAGATTGCTTCGGACAGAGGAACAGACTGCACTGGCGCATGGTGCAAATGTCGTCCTCGCAATGACATGAGGAGTTTTTATGTTTAAAATCTTCCAGCGACTCTGGCAAGTCAATTGGGCAGAGCAATGGCAGTACCGCGCCAACCTGATCATGTATCTGCTTTATTGGTTGGTTTCCCCCATCATTTATCTCGCTGTATGGAGTAGCATTGCCCAGAGTAAAGGCAGCGTGAACGGATTTACTGTCAACGATTTCGTGACGTATTACCTAACTCTTTTAGTTGTTGACCAAATCACAAGTAATATCGTGATTCACACGTTTGCCTACAAAGTTCAGGATGGATCTCTTTCTGGGGAGTTGGTCCGACCCATCCATCCCATGCTGACCAATGCGCTGGTTAATAACATTGCCTTCAAGGTTTTGACCATCTTGGGTTTTATCCCTGTTTGGATTATTTTGTTTTTTCTCTATAAGCCAGATTACAGCCATCTGACATTAACCGGGATTTTGGTAGCGCTTCCCGCCATGGTGATGGGATTTCTCGTTGGCTTTTTGCTTTCTGCCGCAATCACGTCCCTCGCATTCTGGACCACGCGCGTCTACTCTATTCATGAATTCTATTACGCGTTAATCCTGCTCTTTTCGGGTCAATTCGTGCCACTACCTCTCATGCCAAAACTCATCCAGGATGTTGCTCAGTATTTGCCATTCCAATTGCTCATTTACTTTCCTATTCAAGTAATCCTGGGCAAACTTTCTAGCGCACAAATTATTCAAGGCTACGTAACAGGAATCATCTGGCTGATTGTTACAATTTCTATATTTATGTGGGTATGGCGCAATGGTGTGAAACGCTATTCTGCAGTGGGAGCGTAAATTATGAACACCTTGAAGTTACTTTCTGCTTTCTTAAAGGTCAATGTTCAGATGTCGCTGGCTTATCGTGCAGATACGGTTGTCAATATTCTCCTCAACCTGATGTGGTTGGGTTGGGAATTGCTCGCCTTGAGTATCATCTTCAACAATACCGAAACCATTGGCGGCTGGGGGTTCGGGGAATTGATCGCTCTGCTCGGTGTATTCCGTCTCGTCCACACCTTTATGATGGCGCTGATCTGGCCTAACACGGAAAAATTCAACCAAAGCATCCGTGATGGCTCCATGGACTATACTCTCTTACAGCCCATCAACAGCATGTTCCTGGTCACATTTTCACGCATCATGATCTGGCGAGCCTGGGATTTGATACTCGCCGCCGTCTTGATTGTGGTGGGCATCAATATCGCGGGAGACACAGTGACCTCGGTTCATCTCCTAACCTTTTTCCTGTTGACCGTTTCAGGAGCGGTCGTCATCTACAGCCTCTGGATCGTGCTCATCGCGCTGACATTCTGGTTCACCAAATTCGATAATAACGTTACTATCTTACAGGCTCTGCTCGACGCGGGTCGTTATCCAGTGACGGTATATCCAGTTTGGTTACGCATCCTGGTTACTTTTATTGTTCCCATCGCAGTCGCAACATCAGTGCCCCTCCAGGGTCTGCGCGGCGAGTTAACAATCAGCCGCTCGTTAATATTTATTGCGATCGGAATCCTAAGTTTCCTGATTGCCTCCCAAGTATGGAAACGGGGATTGAAACAATATAGTGGTGCAAGTAGTTGAGCAAAAGCGGCAGTTTTGAGACTGCCGCTTTTTTATTGCAAATAAAAATCTGAGAAGAGTATACTCAATAGGCTAATCGCTATTTCATTACGAAAGGAAAACATCACAATGAGCATTAAACCATTCCGTGTGGGGTGCATGGGCGCGGGTCAAATTTTCAATGAAGCACATCTTCCCGCCTATATTTCCCTTGATAGTGTTGAACTCGCCGCAATTTATGATCCGGATCCCAAGCACGCTGAATTGACACGTGAGCATTATCTCTCGTTGCTAAAAGAAGCCGGCCACCCGACAGAAGGAGTGAATATCGAACTTTGTGATACCCCCGAAGAATTGATCTCAAAAGTAGATATGATCGACATCTGTTCCCCTGCGCGCTATCACGCGCAATACGCTGTTATGGCATTGGAGAAAAATGTCCATGTCATGACTGAGAAACCGATGGCACGCACCTGGTGGGAAGCCAAGCAAGTCGCAGAGGGTGCGCGCAAGTCACAGGCCATGTTCCAGTTGAATGACGATAACTTATTCATACCGCGTTACCGCGCCTTACGCAATGTAATTGACGATGGGATGATCGGTGAAGTCCAGCATATTTGGATCGCGCGCGGTTATCACGGCCCGGAAGAGCGCGGCGACTGGTTTTGGGATCCGATGGAAAACGGTGGCGGTGCCATCATGGATTATGGTTCACACGCAGTTTCGTCCGTGTGGTTTTTGGCTGGCTATGATAAGCAACCCATTGAGGTCCGTTCCTTAGGCATCGAAGCGCGCCAGAGGTTGCGTCTGATCGGAGGCCGTTTCCGACAGATTGAAACGGATGATGATGCCCATTTCAAAGTCCGTTTTGCGAATCCCAGAAATGGAGACTGGATTACAGCGGTAATCGAAGCGACATGGGCATGGCCTGAGCTAGGGCGGGACGGCAGCGATGTACATGGCTACATTGAAGTGGAAGGGAGTACTGGCACCGTCACCGCTTGCGTGGATGAAAACGAGCACGACTATCTGCGAGTCGTCAGTCGGACGTTTGGCGAACGGATTATCCATGTAGAAGAGGCGCTTTCAGAAGCAGGCTCATTCCGGGCGGAGATCGATAATTTTGTCAAATCCATTCGGGCCGGTCTTCCATCGATTTTGAATGCAGAGATCGCTGCGGGAGGTATTCGCATGATCAATAGCGCGCAACTTTCCGAATTACGCGGCCGCGTCGCAATTACATCTGATGAATTAATGAAGTTTAGTGAGGAGAGTGTTGCGGATGCATCTGATGCCTGGCAGGGCGGCGATCAAATTATCCGCGCCTTGTATGCACCTTTCCGCATGAGTGAATGATGCCTGAAGACATCCATCCTGTCCACCCAATGCTGACGAATATTCATACGCTTGCGGATCCGTCAACATGGCAAAAAAGTATAGACTTGGCAGAGGGAGCATTATCAAGTTGGTCAAAGACTCCGCCTGCGTTCAAGCGGATTTATCTGGTTGGCCACGGTTCATCGCTTTACAACAGTCAAGTCGGTGAATACATTCTCGAGCATATTGCTGGCATTCCATCCAAAGCAGTCCCCGCTTTTGCTTTCTCGACTTATCTGGAGCAAAAATTACTTGACTCGCAAACGCTTGTCATTGGAATCTCGACCACAGGTGGAACGCAATCGGTTTGTGAGGCGCTTGAGTATGCACGTCGCGCAGGTTCATCAACGCTGGCGATTACTGCGCATAAAGATTCAGCCATCTCATATTACGCGGAGGCACTTATTCTTACGGGTGGCGAGGACGATCAAATCTCAGTCAAAACAAAATCTTATGTTCAAGCATTAATCCCAATTTATATGTTAGCGGTTCATATGGCTGGAGATCAACAACTCAAAAGCTATTGGCTGAATCAAATCAATCTGGCTGCGCAAGGTGCCCAGCGCTTTTTACAGGAACAATGGAGTCAAATGAAGCAGCTTGTGGAGATTTATGCCAGCGCGCCGAACGTTTATGTCCTGGGAACGGGACCCAATCTGGGTACCGCGGAGGAAGCCTCCCTTAAGATTATCGAAATGGCAAAGATGTATTCTGAATGCCAGGAGCTCGAAGACTTCTTTCACGGTCGCTTGCGCGAGGTGGATCAGAATAGTCCACTGTTTTTCATTGCTCCTAATGGTCGCGCCAGTCGACGGGTTTTGGATTTTCTGACTGTGATGGATATGATCCAGGCACCCTCCATTGTGATCACTGAC
>DATFQC010000430.1:0-3445 GCA_035264425.1 Anaerolineales bacterium | reverse complement strand
TAGACATGCCTGCGACTCCCACCGTGTCCATATGACCGTTGAGCAGCAGGGTCTTCCCGCCCCCTGTGCCGTGTGCAATCCCAACCACGTTTGGGCGGCCCGAAACTGACTCGACGAGCTGCACATCGACATCATTGATCTTCAACCAATCGGCAATATAGTGGGCAACCTCTGCTTCCCCCGGCGAGCCTGGCACAAGATCGGGGTTGATCGAGTTGATCGATACCAGGTCACTCAACAACTTTTCAAGTTCATCCATACTTTATTCCTCATTTTATGGAAGATATTCTTTCCAAACTATTCATACACGAGCGCGTCACGGATGGTCAGACGAGCCGCGCTCTGGGCCGGGATAATGCTGGCAATGACCGAAATTACGATCATCAAGCCCAGCCACGTCAAGACGGCGGGGACAGAAAAAATATAAACCAGGGGCCTGGCAAGCAAAGAATTTCCCAATGAATAGCCCAGCCAGATGGCGAGTGGAATAGAACAGGGGACCGCGATCGCCCAGCTGATCAGACCGATCACCAATCCCTCCAGGATGACTACGCGGCGAACTACTCCGTTCTGCGCGCCAAGCGAACGCAGAATCCCGATCTCGCGCGTGCGTTCGATCACGTTCAGACTCATTGTGATGGCAAGTCCCAGCCCGCCAACAATGGCAATTAGCACCACCATTGCCAGCAGGAGGATGATCAAGACGTCCATTTGCGCGGCATTCGTCTCTTTGAGTTCAGTCGTCGTTTGGGACCCCAAGACGTCAAAGTTTATCGTACTCAGCCGCGACAAGGCATTTGATTGGACAGCGGATTGAAAAACAGGATCCGCTCGTGTGGTTTGGATGACCAGTCGATTCGCGAGTCCGTCCAGGCCCGTTTCGTTCGTGAGATCATCATAAAACATATAAGCGACAGGGATAAAGCCTCGTCCACCGGAACCGAGGATCGTCCAATTTTCTTCGCGACCGGCGATTTTCAAGGTGATAACTGAGCCAACTTTCAAAAAGGGGGAAAGGTCAAGAAAATCCGCGTTGACAAAAAGTCCGCGCCTTGTGTTGGGCGATAGCCAGCTCCCGTGGATCACACTCGGACGCGTCATTTGAGTTCCTTTCGGAACGCCATATAAAACGATGCTCCCACTTAAATGGTTATCATCGAATACCAGTCGCCCATTATCCACTGCCCAGGTTTCGATGGCGCGCACGCCGTCCAGCTTCATGATTTCACGCCCGATCTTGCGGACTGAATAAGGCCTTACAAAATCCACGCCCACATCGTAGTTCGAGTCACCTTGAAGCTCTTTCAGCGCGGCCCGCATGGATTGACGAATGCCGATGATCGCAATAAACATCGACCCTGCTAACAATAAAGCCACAAAGGTCAACATCAGGCGTCCCTTACGGCGGAACGTGTTGCGAACTGAGAGGTTGATCAATTGTGGCAATTCACCCAGGAGCCGAAGCCATCCCAGGCTTGTCCCGGATTCGGGTTTGTAGTTGCTAATGGCTTCACGGATCGTAATCCGTGAGCCCGAAACAATGGGAAATAACGAGGCCAGCAGCGGAGCCAGCAGCGCGCTGAATGCCTGCAAAACCAGGGTAATCGCTGGCAGACTAAAGTGTGTTACGTTGAAGTTCATGCCCGTGGCAACGCCATCCGCCAGGAAGTAGGCGCCGATTAAGCCCATTGGGATAGCGAGCAGTAGGGCCAATAAGCCAAATAAAAGCACTTCCTGAAAGTACAAGGACATGGTCTGATTGATACGCCCACCCAGTGATTTCAAAATACCGATCTGCGGAATCTGTTGGGACATGATCGCAGACATCACGCTTGTTACAAGAAACGCGCTCAGGATGAGAGTCAATACGCCCAAGGCATTGAGAATGAACAACACAGAAGTCATGTTATCGCCAAGGAAATATTTATCAGGCACAGGCACCGGCGCGCTCAGAACCTGATAGCCCGCCTTCTCCAGGTCTTTTACCAGTTTTGTGGTTTGAACTTCGACATCACTGCGTGTGTCGGCATCCTCAAAAACGACCAACAGTTGGTTGTATTCATTGTTGAAACCCAGTTGATCGGCAGTCGCCAGCGAAATATACCCCAGGCCAGAAAGACTGATCTCTGAGGGCAAATGAGAAAGATCGTTGACAAATCCACTTACGGTCAATGTATGGACATCGCCGTTGAGCAATTGCACTTTGATCGAATCGCCCACATTCATAATATTTTGTAGTGAACGTTCGAGCAATACCGTATTGACGGGAGGCGGCCAATTTGCGTTACCTTCCAGAGTCAATTTATTGATGGTGGCAGATTTGAAATCGGGGAGAGTCTGGATCTCGAAGCTGAGCCAGGTATCGGGTCCAGAAAGGATGCGCGCCTGGTCCACCTTCCGCGCTTGCGCAGAGCGAACGTACTCCAGCGACTGGACATGTCTGAGCAAAGGATCGTCAAAAGGAGAAAGAGACAGGATTGTGTGTGCCGGCTGCGTACTGGCATAGCCCGCGCGCAGATTTTCATCCAATACCACACGACCGGTGATCATCAGGCCGAATGCCGCCACCCCGACCGCGACAGCCAGGATCACCAGCAAACTGCGCGACTTGTTGACCAGCAGGTCGCGCAGAACCTTTGTGTGGCGCACGTTCATTTTTGAAGCCTAGATTGGTGTGTGCTTTCGAGCTGTTTTTTCCTTGTTCCCGCCGCGTCGTAGACGTGTGTCTTGAAAAGTTCCGAAGAATCTTCCAGTTGATCAAATTCCCGGATGCCAAGCTCGATGAGCTTTGCCGAATGTCCTTTACTGACACGCACGGTTGCATTGCGACGTTTATTTCCCATCAACGCCATTTCCCCGAAATAACTGCCTTTAGCTAATTGATTGACCAGCACTTCGTCACCATGTTCCCCTCTGACGAGAATATCCACCTGACCCTCGAGCAGCAAATAGAATGTCTCGCCCACATCACCCTGTTTAATGATCTCGTGACCTTCGCTGAACAGTACGGGCTTTATTTCTTTCAAAATAGAACCAAGTACACTTTCATCCAGCGAAGAAATCATTTGAAGCTGACGATACGTATTCCGCCTTTCGACCAGACCCATCAGTTCTTCGCGCAGAGAGCGAGAGTCGTTGATCAGAGAATTGAAGGCTTTCTCATTCAACGCGACGACCGAGACTGGTCCCTCCTGAGAGGCTTTGACGGTCGCGGCACGAATGCCTCCACCCAGCAAGGCCATTTCCCCAAAGTATTGACCGGGTAGTAATTGATTCACCCGCAGTTCGCTGCCACCGGGTGTATTGATGTATACATCCGCTTTACCGTTCAACAAAATGTAGAACTTGTCACCTTTTTCGCCCTGACGAACAATGGCAGACTCCGGTTGAAATATCTGCGGCTTGATATTACGAGAGACTTCCACTAGTTGGTCCTGCGTCAGTG
>DATFQC010000429.1:0-2380 GCA_035264425.1 Anaerolineales bacterium | reverse complement strand
AAAAAGCCGGACAAGTTGGACAGGAAGTGTACGGAGCGGGGCTGCCCTTTGGAATGGTCCCGCGCCACTACTGGCAGGTACCGGATGAAAAATTTATGATTTATGTGGAATACCCTGTGAAGGACTTTTCAGCCGAAGAAGACGGTAAAGCATCCTTTCATATATTGGGAGACAGGAGACTATTCTGCCGCTTGCGAATCATCCCTACTGGCAAAAACGCTCTGCCCGAATTCGAGCTCTCCGCAGAAGGAGAAGATGGAACTGAAATGATAGAGGGCAGCGAGACTCCAGAGGGTCACATGGAATATATTCTCTCTGGAGATCAAGAAGTCACGATCCAGTGGGATGTGAACGGGAGCAAAACTCTTGATCAAAAGGAAAGTAAGAATGGAAGGAAAGGAACTAAGAAATGAATGAAGGTTTAAATCTTAACTTGGGTCGATCTTTGTTTGATTATCAACCCGAAACTGTGAATAACAAGTCGGTGCTTATTACTGGAGGGACAACCGGGATTGGGCGGGCGACCGCCATACTCCTGGCGGCGCAAGGGGCGCAGGTGATGGTCTTCGGAAGGCAGGAGCAGGAATTGAATGAGGCCGTGAACGATATTCGGCGAGCCGGTGGTGATGTCTTGGGACTCACCGCAGATACAGCAAACCCGCAAGATATCAAACGAGTCTTTCAGGAAGTAGATCGTCAAATGGGGCAGCTGGATATTCTAATCAATAACGCGGCCTTAGGCTATAAATCAATTATGGACGGTGGCTATGAGGACTGGCAATATATTGTGCATACCAACCTCCTCGGTTATATGGCAATGGCTCATGAAGCGATCGAACGCATGAAAACGAACGGCTGGGGCCACATTGTCAATGTGGGCTCGATGAGTGCGGATGTTCGTGAAAAAGGCAGTTCCGTCTACGTGGCGACCAAATCTGGCATTGAAGGCTTCTCTGAGGCGTTGCGTAAGGAAGTGAACCCATTAGGTATCAAAGTATCGTTGATCGAACCGGGGGCTGTGGGAACAGATATGCAGTCGGAATATTCTCCTGAGGAACAGCGTCAAAAAGAAGAAAACATGGAGATGCTGAAAGCAGAAGATATTGCCGCGTGTATTCTGTATACAATCACCCAGCCCAAGCGCTGCGATGTGGTCATGATGCAGATCCGCCCGCATCTACAGAGCATATGATAGAATCATATACATAAGGGGCGATAAGGCAGCGGTTTCATTTACGACATGGCAGACACATCGAAATAAGGACCACCCAGGTTCTAGCCTGTCACAGTGGCTACGTCATCTGTTGATGCTTGCTGAGTCCTCGCGATTTCTTCGGATGCTGTGATGATCATCGAGGCAATCAAGTCCAATTTTTGCGATCCATTTCTGCCAGCAATCTGGCCCAAGAGTATGAAGTAATAAATTAAATTTGGAGACTAGAGTTATGGAAATTAATTTGATTCCGGAACTAAAACGAATTGCTTTTATCGGGAATTACCTGCCGCGTCAATGCGGTATTGCAACGTTTACAACTGATTTGAGCGATGCATTTTCGGAAAAATTTTCGGATATTCAAACTATGGTTCTGGCTATGAACGACACACCGGAAGGTTATGTCTATCCAGATAAGGTCCGTTACGAGTTACGAGAGAACAACTTATTTGATTATGAGCGCGCCGCAAATTTCCTGAATCAGCAGGCCGTGGATGCGATCAGCCTGCAACATGAGTTTGGTATTTTCGGAGGCAAATGGGGCAGGAATATCCTTACGCTTTTGCGTAACGTCAATGCGCCTGTGGTAACCACGCTTCACACGGTTCTTGAAAAGCCAGATCCAGAGCAACTAGAAGTATTGCGTGAAGTTGCACGGCTGTCCAACCGCATGGTGGTGATGAGTGAGCACTCCAAGAGAGACTTAATCAACATCTACGGTGTGCCTGAGCACAAGATTGACTTTATTCCACATGGTATCCATGATGTGTCATTTGTTGACCCCGGTTTCCATAAGGATAAATTTGGGGCAGAAGGAAGACCTGTCCTTATGACCTTTGGATTGCTCTCGCGCAACAAGGGCCTGGAATATGTTATTGAAGCACTGCCTGACGTTGTAAAAGAATACCCTGACCTGCTCTACTTGGTGCTGGGGGCTACCCATCCGCATGTGGTTGCCTTTGAGGGCGAATCCTATCGGGAAGAGCTCCAGGCGCGGGTGAAAGAGCTGGGTCTGGAAGAGAACGTGATGTTCTTTGACCAGTTCGTCACATTAAAAGATCTGAAGGAGTTTATCGGCGCGGCGAATGTATACATTACTCCTTATCTCGATCCAGAACAAGTCGTTTCAGGGACCTTAGCCTATACAGTGGGAGCAGGAAAAGCTGT
>DATFQC010000428.1:0-3986 GCA_035264425.1 Anaerolineales bacterium | reverse complement strand
GTGCGTGTTTCCCCGTATGGGATTCTAAACACTCGCTCCAAGGCTTCCTTTTGAAAGGGACGAAAGATAGACCAATCGATTGGGAACGTAAACTCCCGGCGTCTCCCTTCCAGATATTCGCGCAACTCATCTGCATAAGGGATAATAACCTCTGGTTCGGAGTGCAACAGGTAGGAATCAAAGTCGGGCTGGGAGTCAGCCCATTCCACGGCGACAAGACCGAGGTCCGAGACTGCGATTCGCAGGTCACCGACCGCAGTGTGGTTCAATTCGCCGAGATAGAGGGGAAAGGGATAGGTTTTCATTTGCAACTCTGTTAATTGTAGTATAAGCGTAGGGCAATCGTAGGTTTGACGTCAAGCAGGTTTGAGTCGACTATGATAAATTAGAGACAGTAAGGTGATTTCTCTTCTCCTCCTTTCTAAGAGAACCGCGGTCGGCGTCCGCGGTTCTCGGAATTTAAAGGGGAGAACATTGGCATTATAATAACTCCACGAAATTTCTTGTGAGGAACTTATGAGCGTACAAATCACCATTGTTGGTCTGGGACAAATCGGCTCTTCCATCGGGCTGGCGCTGAAGGCGCATGGGGTCAACGTCCATCGTGTGGGGCATGATAAAGATCCACAGGCAGCGAAAGAGTCGCAAAAAGCTGGGGCCGTGGACGATGTGAAGTATAACCTGCCGGCCACGATACGTGAGGCGAAGATTGTCATCCTGGCCCTGCCACTGGGAGCGATGCGTGAAACGCTCGAAATTATTGCTTCCGATCTACAGGAAGGGACTCTGGTTTTGGATACAGCGCCCGCCAAGGCGACGGTTGCCGCGTGGGCCAAAGAGCTTCTGCCTCAGGGACGGTTCTACATTGGTCTGACCCCTGCCATCAATCCTGAGTATTTGCATGGAACGGAGTTCGGTGTGAAAGCCGCGCGCCCAGATCTATTTGAACATGGCTTGATGGTGGTGAATGCGCCCCTTGGAACGCCGGGCAATGTGTTCAACCTGGCGATGGAATTCGTTAATTTGCTGGGTGCCATGCCGCTGTTGATGGACACCGCTGAAGCGGATGGAATCTTCTCGGCCATGCATGTTCTTCCGCAACTGGCCGCAGCGGCTTTGTTGGATTCCACGGTAGACCAACCCGGCTGGCAGGAAGCGCGTAAGCTGGCGGGCCGTCCCTATGCAACTGTGACCGCCGGGATGGCTTATCATGATGATGTTGAATCTCTTCAAGTAAATGCTCTCGAAAACCGTGAAAATGTTGTCCGCTTGCTGAACGCTTATATCGCTTCGCTGATCCGGTTGCGAGATGAGATCGATGGAAACGACCGCGTGTCTGTCAATGCCCGCCTGGAAGATGCCTTGCAGGGACGTATCCACTGGTTTGATGAACGTATTGCAGCCGATTGGCTGAAAGGGGAGGCCCAGCCAATCGATGCGCCCTCGTTTGGCGATCGGGTGAATCAAATGCTTTTTGGCGGCATAATGGATCGCAAAAAACCACGTAATTAGTATGGGCTGTTTTTGTTATATCGTTGAATGCGCAGACGGGACGTACTACACCGGCTGGACCGTTAATCCTGAACGACGCGTGGCGATGCACAACAAGGGACGCGGCGCGCGTTATACGCGAACTCGCTGTCCGGTGAAATTAGTATATGTTGAGGAACTGCCGGATCGAAACGCAGCAATGAAGAGGGAAATCGCGATCAAGAAGTTGGGGCGTGAGGGTAAGGGAAAGCTGATCAGCAGGCAGGTAAATAAGTAAACACGTAGACAGGTTTTAAAATCAAAATTCTGAAGAAGCCTTCAGAATTTTGGGATCGCCTACGTCAAGGAGATTGCTTCGCGGAGAACGCTCGCAGGCCTGCCTGATTTGCTAGGCAAATCACGGGTGGTGCCAGGGATGACATATCTCTGTCACTCCGTAAACAGTGGCAAGTGTCCCAGTGCAATGATATGCATCCATTGGGCGCGGTCACCCTCGGTAAAGATCGCGGCCTCGCCCGCAACGGAAGCTCCCGCCTTATCCAGGACCATCTTCATCCCCTGCAGAGTCGAGCCGGTGCTAATGACATCATCCACGATGACAACCTTCTTGCCTTTCATTAACCCAACATCCTTTTCATCCAGAATCAGAGTTTGCGGCTGGCCGGTCGTGATGGACAATGTCTCTGCTTGCAAGGCCTCGCCCATATAGGGTTTATAGGCCTTACGCAATACTACGTAAGGCTTTTTTGTTTCGATCGACAAGGCATAAGCCAGTGGAATCGACTTCGCTTCGGCCGTTACAAGCAAATCATATTCAGTGTCTTTTAGTTTTTGTGCCAATTCTTTTGCACAGGCCTGGACCAGTTCCGTATCTCCTAGAATATTGAGAATCGCGATCTTCAAGCCAGGTTTGATCTCAAACAGGCGCAGGTCACGTTTCAAGCCAGCGATTTCAACAGCATACGTTTCATACTGAGACATATATTCATCCCTTACCAATCCTGCTCAGACCGCTACGTCATGAACAGTTTTGTTCCCAAATTTCTCGTGCGTAGTTTATCACAATTCAATTTATAATGTTTACACTGACTTTTGAACTATTTAACCAAAATGTTACCCGACCTGCGCCTCAACGACCATCTCCGCCTCAGAAAACAACATCCCTGTGGCTCCTATGAGTGGACCGTCACACGTCTCGGCGCGGATATTGGGCTCGAATGCAAGGGCTGTGGACGACGTATTATGCTTACTCGCCGCGAACTTACCAAAAGACTCAAAACAAATCTGACAGAGCACAAAGATGAACAACGGGAATTCTAGAAAACCTCATATTGTTTTTTATTTCTCCGATACCGGCGGCGGACATCGTTCCGCGGCAGAAGCTATTATTGAAGCGATTAACCTTGAATATAAAAATAAAGTGACGACCGAAATGGTTGATTTCTTTAAGACGTATGCACCGCGCCCGTTCAACCGTGCCGCGGACATGTATCCCTATATGGTCAAGGCCCCGCGCTTATGGGGTGCCAGTTTCCATGCGACCGATGGGCGGGCCCGTGTGCGTGTTCTCACCACCACGATGTGGCCGATTGCGCGTCAGGCGGCGCGCTCCCTCGTTCACAGTCACCCTGCGGATTTAATCGTGACAGTCCATCCCTTTGCAAATTCATTTGCATTGCGTGCACTCGGCAAGGATCGTCCGCCATTTATCAATGTAGTTACGGATATGGTGACGACTCACGCCCTTTGGTATGACAACCGTGCCGACCTCATTCTCGTTCCGACCGAGACTGCCCGCAAGCGTGCGCTCGAATGTAATATGCCGCCTGAAAAAGTTCAGGTGGTGGGACTTCCGGTCGCGGATAAATATTGCCAGCCATTGGGCAGAAAAAGCACGCTACGAAAAAAACTTGGATGGCCGCTTGGCAAGCCAATGGTTTTGATGGTTGGAGGCGGAGAGGGGATGGGTCCCCTGGCGAAGACTGCGCAGGCGATCGACGCGTCTGGCCTGGATGTTGGGCTGGTCATTGTGTGTGGGCGGAATCAACGCCTCAAGGCAATCCTCGAATCGTATAAGTGGGAGAATTCCGTTTTGATCTACGGCTTTACCCATGACATGCCGGATTTCATGCGAGCCTCTGATTTCATTGTCACCAAAGCGGGCCCGGGAACGATTGCAGAAGCGCTCAATGCAGAGTTGCCCATTATTTTGTACTCAAAGTTACCGGGGCAGGAAGATGGCAATGTCACATTTGTGGAGGAGGAAGGCGCGGGAGTTTGGGCGCCCACGCCACCGGATGTGGTCCGGACACTGACCCGCTGGATCTCGCGGCCCGAGGAACGCAAGAGAGTGATCGAGAATTGTCGTCGCTCAGGCAGGCCGAAAGCGGCACGTACAGTCGCTCACATTATCGGAGACAGGTTGGGGTTGGAAAGTATGCAGGTAGAAAATAAAGATGGAAGCGGATAAACAAGTGTACAAGTGACACTGGTTT
>DATFQC010000427.1:0-4387 GCA_035264425.1 Anaerolineales bacterium | reverse complement strand
AGCAGTTGAACCCATCATGCATGCTGCACTAAATGCAACAAAACCCTTTCGTGTGCGCGACCTGAGAAAATATTCCCCGGCAAAGAAAATCGACATTGATCATCCTGGTTTGCGAAGTGTGCTTGCCATCCCCATCCGTTTGCATCGCTTAAGCATTGGGACCATCCTTGCCTTTGGCAAACAGGAGGGAGTTTTCTTTTCAGAAAACGATGAATCGCTTGCAGATCTCATGTCTTCTCAGGCTGCCGCTTCCATAGAGAGTTCCTGGCTTTATCAGGAGTTACGGAATACGCTGACGATCACGTCCATGCTCTATCAATTGAGCGTTGACGTTATTCAGACGGAAGAATTGAGCCTGGCGGCTGAATTAATTGCCCAGGTGGCGCACAAAGTGACCAACTCAAAAGAAACAGGTATTATCCTCATGACTCGCGATGGGCGCAAAGAGGCAGAGGTAAAGATCGATGCCAAGGGCTTGCATACGCGCCCTGAGCATCCTATGGAAACCATCGATCAGGCAATGCAAACAGGGCAAAGTATTATTGTCTCGATGGAAAATGGATCATTAGTCTGTTATCCACTTTTAACACGAGGCCGGACGTATGGCGCATTGTGGATGAACATCCCCGAAAGCCGCGGTCAAAATTACGCCAACTTGCAGACATTGGCAAACCAGGCAGCGATTGCACTGGAACGCTCCATCCTTTTATCCGAGTCACGTCAGCAGGCGAAACAACTCGAAGCCGCGTACGCCGAACTTGAAATCACCTACGATCAGACATTGACTTCCCTTATGTCCGCCTTGGATGCGCGGGACCGTGAGACAGAAGGCCACAGCCTGAGGGTAAGCCGTTTGACCTGTTTATTAGCTGAGGAAATCGGATTAAATAGCCAACAACTTAAGGCTTTGGAAAGAGGCGCATTACTCCACGATATAGGCAAGATCGGTATCAGCGATACCATCCTGCATAAACCAGGCAAACTCACAGATGATGAATGGAAAGTCATGAGAATACATCCTGACATCGGCGCGCGGATTGTGGAAGGCATTCCCTTCCTGCAAGACTCCCTGCCCGTGATCCGTTATCACCATGAACGCTGGAACGGAAGCGGATATCCTGTGGGTCTAAAAAAGGAAGATATCCCAGTTCAAGCCCGTATTTTTGCGATTGCGGATGTATTCGATGCGCTCACCAGCAAGCGAAGTTATCGAAAAAAGTCTAGCGCAGAGGAGGCCGTTCAATACATAAAAGAACAAGCGGGTATTCTATTTGACCCCTCTATCGCTGAAGCGTTAACGAAGCTGCCATATAAAGAATTCACAGAAGGGGAAAAACTCACCGCATGAAGTCAAGAAAACCTGCTGGTTCCTTCGCACCACACGAACTTCAACGATTTATTTTACCAATTACGACCTCCTCTATAATCATCATGGCTGTCATAGTAATAGGGGATTTACTAAATGGGCCCCATTTGAGCATTGCTCTACTTGTTTATGGATCTGTTGTAATCGCCGGCACGTTAATTAATAACGTGGTGATTAGTCGCACTACTGATTTCCGACAATCCTACGGATGGTTAAATGCTCTTCTAAGTGGAATTGGTCTGGGCCTGCTCGCTTATGTTTTGCCTGAGCATCTGGATGAGGTATCCCACATTTTGATCCCGCTGGGTGTTACCGCGGTCGCGATTCTCTCTGGGCGTCTATGTGGTTATACCGCTCTTATCGAAATCCTGATCTTAAATCTATATTATGCATTCAATATAGAGAGTCGCCCGATGTCCGTTTTGAATTTTGGAATGCCTTTCATTTTTTCTATGATTTTTATGGAAGTTGTTTTGCTTATCAAAAACACTACACAACAGCAAATTCATCGTCTTGAGATCATCAACAACTTTAGCCGTCAAATCATGCTATCACTGGAACCAGAGCGAATGATCTCTCTTTTGGATACAACGATTCGAGAGGCGCTGGAAGCAGATACCTACTTCATTGGGATTCTTAGGGACAATAAGATCATCCTGGATTTGTTTTATGATGGGGGTGAATACTACAATGGAACAAAAGTTCCTGTAGAGGGAACCCTTTCCGGTTGGGTAATTAAGAATCAAAAAGAACTGTTTTTACCGGACCTCCGCCAGGACGCGGATTTGGAGGGCGTAGAGATTTTTGTCATAGGCCAGGAAAAGACAAGCTTGTCTTGGATTGGTGTTCCCCTCACCGCACCCAATGTCACAGGAGTTATTGCACTTGGCTCCTATCAGCCGAATACTTTTGATAGTGGAGACATGCAGCTTCTTTCGAACCTTGCACAGCACATTACACGCGCGTTGGATAATACAATTCGGCATGCGCAAGTGGAGGAGCAGGCACGGCTTGACAGCATGACGGGCGTATATAACCACGGCCATTTTCTGAAAAAGCTGGCTGAACAAGCCGCAGAGTCCTATGCTGCACAGATGCCCCTTAGCTTAATCATGATGGATATTGATTTTTTTAAACAATACAATGATACGTATGGACATCTCGTTGGGGATCGAATCTTAAAAACGCTATGTACAGCCATCAAGCATCACATCAAACAATCGGATACAGTAGGCCGGTGGGGTGGTGAAGAGTTTGTTATTTCACTACCGGGCGCGACGGGCCAGCAGGCTATGCAGGTCGCAGAACGGATCGGTGAAACAATGGCAGTCCTGCGGGTGGAAGATCGCGAGCAAAGGACCATCCCCGTCCCAACGGTCAGCCAGGGCATTGCAATTTATCCAATGGAAGCAAATGAGATTTATCATCTGATTGACCTTGCAGATCGAAGGCTCTACATTGCCAAGGAACGCGGGCGTAATCAAATTGAGCCAGATGTAAATCATTGGGAGAAATTTCAGAAATAAAAAGAGCAGGCTCATTGCCTGCTCTTTTTGCTTATAAGGTGCTGCTTACGCACATGCAAATGGAAACTTGACTCTTAATCTGCAACTGTTCAGCGAATTCAGAAAATAATGAGAAAGCGCTAATTCAACGCTTTACGGAACGCAGCTATCGTCTTCTCCACCGCAGACTCGTCAATCCAATAATGGGTGACCAGGCGGAAACGCCGCGTATTTTCCGGGTCAACCAATATGCCAAGATCCCTCATCTTCTGAGTGATTTGTTGAGCGTTCACCGGGACAGCTTCAGCCAAATTTAGATATACCATATTGGTATATGGAGAATCCGTATCAACGGTCAGACCTTCGATTTGTCTCAAGCCATTAGCCAGTTTCTTTGCCCGGGCATGATCATCATCTAATCGTTTCGTCATCTTTTCGAGTGAGATAAGACCCGCCGCAGCCACAATCCCGACCTGGCGCATGCCTCCCCCCAGCATCTTGCGGATGTGACGCGCCCGCGTAATAAATTTCCGGGTTCCGACCAGCATGGAACCAACCGGTGCGGCCAATCCCTTGCTCAAACAGAACATTACCGAATCCGCGGGCTCGACCAATTCTTTAACCAGAACATTTTGCGCGGCAGCCGAATTAAAAATACGCGCGCCATCTACGTGTACAAAGAGATCGTTACGATGAGCAAGGTCACTGACCCGACGTGTATATTCAGGAGTGAGAGGGACACCTCCACAAATATTTTGTGTGTTCTCAAGACAAACCAGGCGCGTGATGGGGTGATGCACATCCTCAGTTCGAATAGATGCCAGGATGTCATCCAAAGCCAGTGTTCCATCGGATTGATTTTGAATAGGGCAGGGCTGAATTCCGCCCAGGGCAGACATCCCACCTGCTTCATTCAAATAGATGTGAGACAGGTTACCGACGATGACCTCATGTCCACGCTGACAATGAACCAGCAGGGCAATCAGATTACCCATCGTCCCAGAAGGGACGAACAACGCCGCTTCCTTGCCTAACATTTCTGCAGCCAATTCTTCCAGACGATTGACAGTTGGGTCATCACGATAGACATCGTCCCCGACTTCAGCTTCCGCCATTGCTTCGCGCATTTCGGGTGTAGGTTTGGTGACAGTATCGGAACGAAGGTCTATGTATTCCATGGTTTCCTCCTTAAGCAACATTTTCTCTTACGATCAATGTATTCGACTGTAGATCCATTGCTATAAATGATGGCAAACCAATCTTGTTCCAGAGTTCAAAGTCAGAACTGCCCGTCAGGCGCGACACAAACAGGGAAATGACTGTGCCGTGCGTCACAGTGACGATTGTTTTGCCTCTAAATTCGTTCAGAATATGATGGACCGCTTGATAAAACCGTGTATGAACCTGGTTTGCAGTTTCTCTTCCAAAAACAAGTTGACCTGGTTCCTGAAAGAAGTCACGCATCGAAGCTTGAAATGCATCATGAGAAAGATACGGCACATTGCTCCGGTCATGC
>DATFQC010000426.1:0-10220 GCA_035264425.1 Anaerolineales bacterium | reverse complement strand
CTAATGACCGCAGATAATATTCTCGAAACCGGCGTGCAGAATATCATTCTTGCCACAGGCGCCACCTGGCGGCGGGATGGCCTGGGACGCACGTTGCGAAAACCAATCCCTGGATATGTTTTACCAAATGTGTTAAGTCCTGATGATTTGATGGGTGAGGAAAAAGTAATTAGTTTCACGGGAATGCTTCGCAATAATTTGGTAAATGGAAATTGGGTAATTTATGACGATGACCATTACTACATGGGAGGAGTATTAGCAGAGTTGCTCGCCAGGCATGGTTGCCAGGTTTCACTGGTGACGCCTGCACCGATGATCTCTTATTGGTCCCAGTTCACGTTGGAACAGGAACGCATTCAACACAAGTTGATGCAGCTAGGCGTACAGTTATATCCACAACATGTGTTAAGCCAAATCGAAAATGATTGTATTCATTTGATGAACACTATTTCCGGGGAAGGATTTGAACTGCAGCGTGACGGCGTCGTGTTAATCAGTGATCGAGTTTCGAATGATTTTCTATACTACGAACTCAAGCCTGCTCTCGAAGATGGCAAATTAAACTCTTTACGAGTCATTGGCGATGCAGAAGCACCGAACATTATTGCACAGGCAGTCTTCTCAGGTCACTTGGCAGCGAGAGAATTTGAGGAGGAAAAGACGGAAGGGACGCCGTTTAAAATAGAAAGAGTTCTGATCTAAAGCGAGCGGCAAATCATACAGGTGAGAGCGTTAAGAAAACCTTTTAAGGCTTCGTATTCTTTGTGTTTAAAAAACTTACCACACCCGTTCCAAATTTGGGTTATCCAGTGGCTTCCTTCCCACTTTCGCCATATCGATCCATTCGCCGTGAACCTTCACGCGCACCACATCGCCTGTGAAGTCGGTCACCGTGCTGCCATTATTATTGAACAGACCTGACCCCACCGCGTAAATATCCACTGGGACCCCCAGTCTCTCGAACCTGCGAATCTTATCCGGATTGAACCCACCGGAGACAACAATCTTGACATTGCGACAATATTGTGACGCCGCCTCTCTCCATTCTGGCGGTAGGTTCCAGGTTTCTGAGGCGGAATCCAACCCCTGGCGAATGTTGAACACCAGCCGCGGATTGACTCCAAGGTCCAGAGCAGGATCACCCAATGGTGCAACAGAAACATCACGCAAGGTTCCACTGGTATCCAAACGCACGCCATAAAGAACATATTTTGCGGCTTCAGTTTGATCACCGGCATCGCACAGTTCCTGGTATTTTCGAAACATCACTTCGAGCACGCGCACAGTATCACGCACAGAGTCATTATTGAAATCCACCAGCGCGATACGCGGAATAGGTGCGGGCAGGATGCGCGCGAACTGCATCATCGCCTCAGCCGTATCGCCGAGGAAAGATGCAATCGCCGCGTGAGCCACTGTCCCGCCGCCTGCACCACCCCACCAATCGCCCTGCGCGTCGGTCGAAACGAACGACCCGATCTGCTGCGAGAAATCCATGTTGAAGCGCTGGATGGCGATGTTATAGGCATAGCCATCGGAGGCCTGGACTTCATGCAAATCGAAGCGGGCAGGGAAAAATAGAACGGGTTTGCCAAGTGCCGCCATGAGGGTTTCATAAACGTTGGTAGCCACACGACTGGAGCGAGTTAGCACACCCAGGGTTGGCGTTTCCAGCAAGGCGAAATCGCGGTAGCGCCCATGAACTTTGATCACGGCCTGGGCATGCAAGGGATTCCCATCTGATTTCACAACCGCTCCATCCTGGACGGCCCACACCTGCAATTTGTCAGCGGTATCGATAAATTGATCGCCTTCCCAATAGCCGGTGCAATGCCTGAGCATTTCCAGTGACTTATCTACGCCCACGACCACTGTGTTTCCCACCCGGCGCGTGAACCACTGCATTTCCACTTCAATATCACCCACAGAAATGTCTTCTGGAGAAGTATTGGCGGGCAGGTTATGGTGCTGACCTGAATACGTATATCCCTCGGAGGCCAGAGTCATCAGCATGCGGCCGATATTTTCGAAGTATTTATCCGAATACCAGCCGCGGCGCATGCGTTCGACATCGAGCTTGAAGGTCTCGTTGGTGAGGCGTTTGTTGTCAAAGATGGACATAGGGTTCCTTAGGATGGTAAGCACATAGACCGGGCAAGAGGCTTATTGCACCTGTGTACTTGTATACGTGTTTACAAAAATGCTTCTGTTGATTTCACAATGTTCATTCCCGCCTTTGCAAACCACTCATAGGAGGCGTCTGCCGCGTCGGTGTGATCCACCACGCCGGGCACCACCACAGGGGATGTACAATCCTCCAGCAGGTAGACTTTCTGCGCCAGATGAGGATCAGCAAACATAATATCATCGAGCAGGTCTGAAACGGTCCATGCCACACAGTGACTCTTGGCCTGCCCTGCAATGATCAATCGATCAAACTCCTGCAATTGCTGCACAAACCTTTGATCATGCGTTCCCAGCAGTTCATCCATGGGACCTGTCAATACTTCCGGCCCAATCACCGAATAATTTTCTGTGAAAGGAGACTCACCTTTGATCACGACATCCGGATTCGCAAGCCGCGCCATGGTATGGAAAAAGATCGCCTCTTCTACAGAGGGAACCAGTGCATGGCCAATCCCTCCGAGCATGGCATGATAGGGCCAGATAGTGAGCGCGTATTTTCCGCTTTTTTGCAGCTCTTCCGCATAATGAACCATCATCTGTTGTCCATACTCAGGAGCAATATCAAATTGAGTTGCCAGAGCAGGATTGAACATCCATTTGCCCTCTTGTAATTCAGAAACGTGAATGTCCGTATAAGGCGTGGGATGATTGCCATCTTTATCTACAAAGAAAATCGCGTGAAAGACCTGCATGGCTTTGTGTGTATCCAGGGTGGCAGTAATTTGGGTGATGTTCCCCAGGTTGCGATAGATGAATTCGCAAAGCCGAACATTGTCTTCCACCGCGCCGCGTCCACTGCGACCGCCCACGTAGAGCTCAAAGTTTGGGATGCAGAACGTGTTTTGCACATCGATCAGCATCAGCCAGGTTTTGATAGAATCAGTGGAAGCAGGCTGAAGTCCATTTTGAGCACGGGCCCACTCTCGGGCAGCTTTGGCACGCTCCTCGTAGGGAACCCGCCAGATCGTACCCACTTTCTTGGCGTCAAAAAAATCAGGGATGGGATATTGAATACTCATAAATTTCCGTTTCCTTCGGGAAAGGTTAACGCCCGCGCAATTCCTTGTCAAGTGCAATTGACTTTTTTGCCTGAAACCTTTACACTACGAATGCCGTCTAAATCACTGATTAGAAACACTAGTCGGTGAGACAGTCTGGTTATTCATACCAAGCGGTCAGAAAAACATTTGGAGGAATATGGCGTCGCAATTCCAGCTCATCATGCGGTCTGGCCCCACGCCCGGGGCAGCCTTTACATTGGAGGGTGATCAAATCACCATTGGCCGCGATTCGGTAAATGAGGTTGTGATCAACGATGCGGAGATTTCGCGCCGTCATGCTCGTTTGACCTTCCAGGGCGGAAAATATGTGCTGGAAGACCTGGGGTCCACCAATGGGACGTTTGTAAACGGCCAGCGTCTGGCAGGACCGCGCGTTTTGAAGCCAGGTGAAGTGGTTTCGTTCGGCGAGCAAATTGTGATGGTCTTTGAAGCGACCAATTTTGATGCGGGCGCGACGGTGGTTTCGCCGCGCGCGGCCGTTGTCCCTTCCATATCCAGACCTGCACCTATTCCTCCCCCTCCTCCTGTTGAATACGTGGGAAGTGTGCCAGCCAGCCCGGCGCCGATCTCGACTGGTACTACCATCCGAAGGCCTACACCTTTGTTCATTATTATTGGCGTCGGTGTTTTTCTCTTCGTGTGTATGTGTATCGCTTTCTTCTGGTGGGTCGATGCGAATTTCCTGTGGTGCACGTTCTTCCCATTCCTGGGTGGTTGTTAATAAAAATCAACAGCACCCCGCGAGCGCGATGCGCTCGCGGGTTTTTATTTAATACGAGCTTTTGCAGGGGTTTGAATTTGGGCCGGCAAATCCTCTTAAAAGTTAGGATTTCGCGAGACAAGCGGTAGAATATAGCCACCTGGAGATTTTGAATGGAACCCATTTTCACAGCTTCGCCACGTTGGAGTTCAACAACCAAATTGTTGGTTGGTTTGGTCGTTGTGGGCATTGTGGCGTTTTTATTTTTTCGTTTCACCAGCCTCATCACGCCGCTCCTGATCGTTTTTATCCTTGCCTATCTTCTTCAGCCGGTTGCGACCCTCCTGTCACATGCTCTAAGCATTTCGTGGAAGGCCTCCGTCAATATCCTGTACTTCGTGATCCTCATCCTTCTGATCGGTCTGCTTACGCTGGGCGGCCTAGGATTGGTGACACAGGTACAAAGCCTGATCGAGTTAGTGCAGACCATTGTTGCCGATCTCCCCAAATATATCCAAAGTCTCGCCGGACAAGTCTTTCGGATTGGGCCTTTTACCCTGAATATGCAGACGATCGATCTGAATGAGATCAGCCGACAATTGCTCTCGTTTATCCAGCCTTTGCTGGGGCGAACTGGGACGCTGGTTGGCACGGTAGCAAGCGGGGCAGCCGAAATCTTTGGCTGGATGTTCTTTGTATTGCTCGTGTCCTATTTTGTCATGATCGAAAGCACGGGCTTGCAAAGCGGTCTATTCAAAGTGGAAGTGCCTGGATATAACGAAGACCTTCGCAAGCTCGGTAACCAGTTAAGCCGCATCTGGAACGCGTTCCTGCGCGGACAGATCCTTATTTTTGGCATGTCCACGTTGATCTATATTTTCGTCCTGTCCTTTTTTGGGGTGAGATATGCCATTGGCATTGCCTTTATGGCGGGGCTTGCAAAATTCCTGCCCTATGTCGGGCCGGCCATCACCTGGGTGGTCATGGCACTGGTCACCTACTTCCAGCCCGATAAACCATTTGGGTTGCAGCCGCTGGCGTATATGGGCATGGTGGTGATTACAACAACGGTGATCGACTGGATTATCGACAGTCTCATTGCGCCCCGCATTATGGCGCGCTCCTTGAGGGTCCATCCTGCCGCCGTGCTGGTCACTGCATTGATCGCAGCCAACCTGATCGGAATTTTAGGTGTGGTTGTGGCTGCGCCCTTTCTCGCCACCATTACTTTGCTGGGGCGCTATACCATGCGCAAGATGCTGGATTTGGACCCCTGGCCTTCAGGAGAGACCGTTCCGGTCGCTCCCATGACATTTGAGTGGATTACGCGTACTCGCGCCTATCTCACATCTAGGCTTCAAAAAAGTAACTTAAAGGAAACTATTTATCCGAAGGAGAGTTCAGATGAACAATAATCATTATGGCGAACCGAAAACAGAAACACTGGCCGAAACCGATAATTTTCAGGCATGGATGGCCGAAGAACCGGATGGTGAGACGACTTACTATCTGCAAATTGGCCGCGCGACGATCAATTTTTTTCAGGAAGAGTGGGAACAATTCCTGGCGTTTATCAAGGGCATCGATGACGTCAAGCCAGATGAGCAAGAACTATATCGATTGGAATTTGACAATGTGGACATCTGGATGGACGAAGAGGACTGGATCGAGTTCAAGAATCTGACAAGGGAAATCAGTAAATAGTTCCTGAAATACGTAACCGAAAGCATCACAATCCATGAAACTGATGAACGCCATCACTGATGTGCGTGGTATCGAGGTGGGTCATGCGCAGGATGAAGAAGCATTAACAGGCTGCACTGTACTAATCTGTCGCAAAGGAGCTGTCACGGGGGTGGACGTGCGCGGCGGCGCGCCCGGTACACGCGAAACCGATTTACTGGATCCGATCAATCTCGTTGAAAAAGTTCATGCGGTTGTATTAGCAGGCGGCTCCGCATTTGGCCTGGATGCAGCCAGTGGCGTAATGCGATATCTCGAAGAACAGAAGATTGGATTCAATACGGGGGTTGCAAAAGTTCCCATTGTCCCAGCCGCGATTCTTTATGATCTAAACCTCGGTCGGGCGGACGTTCGGCCTGATTCCGCGATGGGATATCGCGCCGCAACATCAGCGGTCTCTGACGCGCCGGCAGAAGGGAACGCCGGTGTCGGGATGGGCGCCTCGGTTGGCAAGATGTTTGGGTCAGGACTGGCCATGAAAGCGGGTGTTGGGACCGCAAGTATGAATATCGGCGGTGGAGTGGTCGTAGGCGCCCTGGTCGCAGTCAATGCCTGGGGCGATGTGATTGACCCGCACACAAATCAAATCCTTGCGGGTCTGCGATCTGGGAAAGTGGGTCCGTTGCATGTGGGCAAAAGGGATGGTTTCGCCGATACGCTTTCCATGATGAAAAGTACCGTTGGAAGAAGCATCCTTGGTCTGACTTCACGAGCGAACACTGTCATCGGCGTTGTGGCGACAAACGCGAGACTGACCAAAGCGCAGGCGACCAAAGTCGCACAGATGGCACAGGATGGGATTGCTCGTACGATCCGCCCTGCGCACACCATGCTGGATGGGGATGTCATCTTCGCGTTGTCTACTGGCTTCCGGAGAGTAGATATCTCCTCAGTCGGCGCGTTCGCTGCAGAAGTAATGGCAGAAGCGGTCCTTCGAGCCGTGAAAATGGCGGAACCTGTAGGCGAGTTACCGGCCTTGAACCATTCGTAGTCATTGATTTGATAACAAAAAAGGCTAGTCTAAGTGGCTAGCCTTTTTATTTTCACGAAGCAGGAATTATCTGCGGCCCCTCAATTCATCTTTCAGGATCAGAGTCATGATCACGCTGACGATACTGACCACTAGCCCACCCAGGAAGGCGTTCCACCAAACCGGGTCGGAAATGATCAAGCCAAATCCGAACGATTGGCCGATGACGCTGGTCAGCCAGAACAGGAAGGTATTAATCACCAGCGTGAACAAGCCCAGCGTCAGCATGATCAACGGGCAGGTCAGCAACTGGATCAGCGGGCGGAACAGCGCATTTACCAGACCAAAGATCAGAGCAAGCCACAGGATCGAAATGAGGTTGCTTCTCAAATCGATGCCCGGCAGAATCAGCACCGCCAGGTACAAGGCTATCGCATTGATAGCCCAACGCAAAATAAATTTTGTCACGAGATTCTCCTCTTGCCCAGGCCCTCACCCTAATGGCCTTGAGCAATTGATTATATAGTCACCCCTTTATACGCAAATCATTTGCCCCAGTTGCATCAGGCGCGCATCCACAGCAAGGTGCGCTGCAGTTTGAACCCCGCCGCACTGATGGCTGTCGTCATCTCGCCGGCCGGATATTCGAGCGTCAATCGCGGAGAATAAGTGATCGTACGTTGTGCGTGGATCAACAAGGTTTTCAACGCTTCAGGGTCAGACTGGGTGTCTGTGGCAGCATAAAGCGATTCTGACCTACCTGCCTGCGGAACCCATGTCAACGTGGCAAGCAAATTATCATTGCGAACTGCTGCCCACTGTTTGACATTGAAATCGACGAATAAGAGGTAGAACCAATTCCAAAAGCCCGGTCGAAGAACGTTAACATTCCACGAATGGTACCAGGTCAAATCGTAGGGATAAAGACGGCGCAGCCACTCTTGCTGAAGTGTCCAGAAGCGCGGCTGGCGTGACACGATTTTGATATCAGTCTCCGGGTAGGAGAGGCGAGAATTTGGGGTAGCCTGCCAGGTGGTGCGACGGGCAATTTCCCGGAATCCCAGATCCTGATACATCTTGATCGCGCCCGGATTATCATCCCGGACATGCAACCAAATGGCAGAGGCCTTTTTATCACGAGCCTGCTTCATCACGCGTTCGGTGAGAGCACGCCCAATCCCACGCCGACGGTAGTCGGGATGTGTTGCGACGTTCGCGATCAGATAGATACGTTTGCCCTTATCCCGAAATGGGATCAGGCTGGCATTGCCGACAATGCGTCCATCCTGCTCCCAGACGTAACCCATCAGAGGCATGGAGGCGGTCTCCGTCATGCGCGAGGCCCAATGAAGGAAACTGTCATCGCGGCTGGCGCGGCGCATGTCTGAGAGGTAGCGCTGACCATCGTTGTCCATGGTGGGCGAAAAACACAGCTCGATCAGATCCGCGACGGCAGAGAGATCGCGCAGCACATTCAGGGGACGCATGTGCTTAGGATCATTGGCCTGGGCAGAGATCGAGATCGTACTCATTTAAGCAAATTATAGCGCGTTGTTGATATTTGTCAGGGTACAGGCGTATAATTCAATGAAAATCAGAGGGTACGCCACATGAAAGCCTCCACTGGCCAAAAAATCTCAGCACCCGAAATTATTACTTCCGAGTTTCCCCCTCCTCAAAACATAAGCTATGTTCGAAATCAAGCCTGGGAGAATTGGGGCAAGACGGCGCATTGCCAACCCGAGTTCTCTTTTTATCCGCAACACGTGGAAGATTTGATTCAGATTATCGATTTTGCTCGCGAGCGCGGCCAGCGCGTGAGAGTGGCAGCCAGCGGCCATTCCTGGTCAGAGCTGGTCCCGACAGACGGAATTTTGGTCTTTATCCATAAATTGAACAAAGTGACGCTGGATCTTTCCGATGATTTACATCCACGCGTGATCATTGAAAGCGGTGCAACAGTAAAAGAGGTCAACGACGTTTTGGAAGAGCATGGCTACGCACTTCCCTTGAATGTCGTTCTGGAAAGCGTCCGGTTCGGCGGGCTGATCGCCACCGGCAGTCATGGTTCCGGTTGGAATAACCCCACCCTCTCTGACCTGGTACAGGCGATTGAAATCGTGACTGCCTCCGGCCAACTGCGCAAGTTCGAAGCCGGTCTGGATAGCGATGAAGTGATGAATGCTGCCCGATTGAATCTTGGCATGTTTGGGATCATGGTTCGCATCACCATGAACGTGCAAAAGAGTTGGGTGGTACACGCCCATGATGAGTGTCTGCCCATTGAGCGGGTCTTTGAGGAACTTAAATTCCGTGTGTGGAAACAGGATAATTTCGATCTGTTCTGGTGGCCCTTCTGCGACCAGTTCTGGGTAAAGACCTGGAAAAAGATCAATACCGCAATCACTGCCAAGCCGCGTCGCAGCCAGAGCGACAGACTGATCGCGGACATTGGCTCGCGCGCCCATAACGGTCTGATCCGGCTCTCGGAAACGTATCCCCGCCTGACCCCACCCCTCTCTCAGTTCACGTTCAAGTTAACACCCTCAAAAGGGAACAAGGTCGTGGACATCGTCGAAGCCATTCATTACCGGCGAGCTATAGAATACACAAAAATGGGTTGTGTAGAGATTGCCTTCAAAATCGATCCAAATTTTGAGAACGTGAAATGGGCAATTCGGCAGGTATTCAAAAGAGTCAAGACGTACGCCCGTCGCAATGAATATCCGATGAACGTTGTTATGAATGTGCGTTTTATCAACAACAGCAACTGCTGGCTCTCACCGGCGTTCGGCGAAGGACACACCTGCTACATCGAGATCCTCAGCCGCGCCAAGAAAGCGGACTGGAAGCGCTTTTCCGGTCAAGTGGCTCAAGATTGGCTAACCCTGCCGCACGCAATGCCCCATTGGGCCAAGGAGTTTCAACATGTCCCAAATATCATGGGACACATTAAAAGCAATTTTGGTGAAAACATTCAGCGTTTTAATCAAATCAAAGACCAGCTTCAAGTGGATCCGACCCATATGTTTGTCAATCACACCCTGGAAGAGATATTCTTGAAATGAAAAACGCGGCCCGCCTCATTACCCTGGCCTCTATCATTCAGATCCTGGGTTATGCTTACGCATTGCCTGGGCATCTTGATGAGCCAAGCTGGTCTGATCACGCCCAATTCCATCACGTTCTGGGATGGATCTGGTTGGTCGGGCTTAACATTGCCATCCTTGCTCTTGTCTGGGGTCCGCTGCAAAAACGGGACAAGAGCAGCTTTTGGCTTTTGCTCATTTTGTTCGTTCTGGCTCAGGGCGGTCCCTTTATAGCATCTTTCATCGTTCCTGCAGGTCGCCCTTCCGAATGGTGGTATGACTATGCATTGGGTACCATGACATTGATTTTTGCAATAGGACTCGGAATTGCCTGGAAGGGGCTTTCCAACCCAACCAACTCAAGCTCGGCGTAGTTTCATTAGGGTTGAGAAACCCTTGATTTCCGTTCTGAATCAGAGTATTTACAACTGATCCTTGACAGGATTGCTCAAAATGTAGGGGGACAACAT
>DATFQC010000425.1:0-6863 GCA_035264425.1 Anaerolineales bacterium | reverse complement strand
CATAGTCAATCCATTACGGAGAACAACATGAAACAATCTGAACTCTTAGGCACACTCTTACCAAGTCATCCTGATATACAACCGATTATTGAAAATATCAGGGAGAAATACCAGATTCCCGAAGTCAGACCCAGGCCAGGAACTGATCGATTCTTGAATCAGGAGACACTTCGTGGCTCGCAATGACATAAAATAAAAACTCCCCGACCAAGATCGGGGAGTTTGCTACTGACAAGCGCACCATACCGTAGAGCGGCAGTGCGGACGAGAGAATTACTTTTTCTCGTCTTCTTCTTCCTTCTTGCCACGTTCGACAGCCAGTTCGGGTTCGCCTTCGGCAGCGGCAGCACCTTCTGCACCTGGGATAGCGGCGACTTCCTCTTCCACCTTTGCGAAGGTCGCCACGACCACCATCGTATCGGGGTCGTTAAGGATCTGAACCTTATCAGAAATCTGAACATCTCTGACACGGAGGCCCTCACCGGGGCGGGTCAGAGCGCTAATGTCCACATCGACCCGCTCAGGCAAATCGGCGGGAAGACACTCAATCTCAAGAGATTCAAGGTTCTTCACCAACACGGCGTTGAAGTCTTTCACCGCTGCGGAAACGCCTATGAAATTGACGGCCACGCTGGCGCGCAGACTCTCGGTCAGAGAAACAGCCAGAAAGTCTACATGCAACAAACGGTTCTTGATGTAATCGCGTTGCTTTTCGCGGATCAGCGTAGGATATTCGGTACCATCCACGCTAATAGTCACCAGGCTGGATGAACTAAGTTTTCCCAATACCAACGAGGCAGTATGGGCATCTAACGCAACACTGATCGGTTCTGTATGACGCCCGTAAATCACTGCAGGCAATTTGCCGGCGCGACGCATCGCTCTCACCTGTTTGCCAGTGACGTCTCGTTTTTCTGCGTTTAGTACTACTTTCTCCATCTTAACTCCTCGAGCGCCTCTCACCCCGCGCAGCGGGGTTACCTTCGCTCTATGAATAGAATTTCTGTAGTCAAGCGACTTACCCTAAAGGGTATCGCTACTACATTCAAACAAATTTATTTTCGCCCAAACAGCATTTGTCCGAGCAAAAGCATCAGACTGGAAAAAAGACCTGCAACTAACCCGGCGATCAACGCAGAGCGTGAATCCATCAAGGTTGTTACACTCCCAGTCACATTTCGACCCACCAGGAGGACGGTCCGTGCATTTTCCACATGGACATCATTTCCCACGACAAGGCCGGCCAGCGAGTATTGAACTTGTGCGTTCTGGGCAGCGACCGCACCAATATACCCCCGCGCAGAGGCCTGCTGCGCCTCAACAAATCCGATCGCGCTATTCTGCGCTAAAAGCTCTTCCGCTTCCACCGCCACCAACGCGGACTGATGGGTATTGACATTATTCGCTTTCAGATGGACTGCCGCGCTTTGCTCAAGTTTGATTTCATTGGCATTGATCGACTCAGCACTGGCCTGATGCATCCGCACGACTTCCGCGTGGACATTCTGCACCTCTGTTTGCGAGACATTGCTCACTTGCGTTTCTTCTGATTTTTGGGGTTCAAGCATGGTTATTTACAATTCTAATCTGGCATACCGCTGATACGGCATTGGCATGAAATCCGTCCCGCACTTCGCGGGACGGAAAGAACAACGGGTCGGATTTTACCACACAATTATCTCATGCTCTTGCTCCAGGCGCCGAAGATGGCGCCTAGAGCTTGAAGGTATAATCTCTTCATCTCATACCAGGAAAACAAATGCGCCGTTATTTACTCTTCACGGTTTTTATCTCAGGCATGACAACCCTTGCCGCGGAATTAGCTGCCTCGCGCCTGATCGGAAACGTATTTGGCACAAGTAATATCGTCTGGGCAAGCATCATCGGACTCATCCTCATTTATCTTACCTTCGGATATTTTCTCGGCGGCCGGTGGGCAGATGCCAACCCGAGCCCGGCCGCGCTATATCGAGTCCTCGCCTGGGGCGCGTTCACACTGGGACTCGTTCCTTATCTGGCGGGGCCCGTTCTTAGGTCCGCGGCAACGGCGTTCGAGTTTCTGCAAATCGGCATCCTGGGCGCGTCGTTCGTCGCGGTGCTGATCCTTTTCAGTGTTCCCATCACCTTATTGGGGACGATCTCGCCATTTGCTATTCGCTTGAGCGTGGAAGACACAGCCCACGCGGGTCAAATTTCCGGGCAAATCTATGCCATCTCTACGCTTGGATCATTTATCGGGACATTTCTGCCAACCCTGGTCACCATCCCTGCCATTGGGACAAAAAACACATTCCTTGTGTTCAGCTTGCTTTTGTTATTTGTTGCACTGGCCGGGCTGGGAAAGTTCGCCGGTCGGCGCAACATGCTTAGGCTCATGTGGATGCCCGTCGTTATTGCAATTGTGGCGGCTTTTTCAAGAGGCCAGGCGTTGAAGAACAGCACCGGGCAAGTCTATGAAACTGAGTCGGCTTACAATTACATTCAAGTCGCGGAGCAAAATGGTTACACCCTCTTGAGATTGAATGAAGGCCAGGGCGTTCATTCAATCTACAATCCTCACACACTCCAATACAACGGTCCCTGGGATCAGTTCCTGGTCAGTCCCTATTTCAATGCGGATCGCAAACCTTCGGATATCAAGCGGGTAGCGATTGTGGGATTGGCGGCCGGCACGACCGCCCGACAAATGACGGCGGTGTATGGGGACATTCCCATTGATGGATTCGAGATCGACCCGAAGATCGTGGAAGTGGGGCAAAAATATTTTGATATGAATATGCCGAATCTGAATATCATTATCGGTGACGGGCGCCTCAATCTTGAGCAAAGCCCCTATAAGTATGACATCATCGCCGTGGACGCCTATCGTCCGCCGTACATTCCTCCGCAAATGACAACCCAGGAATTTTTCCAGATCGCCGCTTCCCATCTGACCGAGCAGGGAGTCCTGACCCTCAACAGTGCCAGTGTCCCTGGCGACCGCCGTCTTATCAATGGCCTGGCAACGACCATGGGGACAATTTTTCCTTCCATTTACACGGTGGACATTCCCGGCTCCTTGAACACGATGATCTTTGCCACCAAACAGAAAACCATCCCTGAAAATCTTGCCGTGAACCTGGTGTCACTTTCGCAGGATCCAAGTGTTCATCCTTTGCTGCTCGCCTCCATGCAGGTGGCATTTGCAAATCTAAAGACCGGTTATGAAACCACCACCGTTTTCACCGACGATCATGCGCCCATTGAGTGGATCGTAAATGATATGGTGATTCGGTTTATCGTTGGCGGTGGAACTCAATATCTACAATAAACAATGAAATTTTCCTTTCTCTCCTTCCCCGTTACTCTTCTTGTCCCGATTGTCCTGATCGGGTTTGGCTTGCGCATACTTCTTACGCCTCTGTTCCTGCAAGTGGAATACAACATGCCTTATTTCCCCCCGGATGAATTTGGGTTTACAAAGGCGGACCGGTTGAAGTGGGCACCCTATGCGCTGAATTATCTGACCAATAGCGCAGACATTTCCTATCTCAGCGATTTAAAATTTGAAGATGGGCAACCCCTTTACAACGAGCGTGAGTTGAGTCACATGAGCGATGTCAAGCGCGTGGCACAGGGTGCGCTCAAGGTTTGGTATTTATCCCTTGCGGCTCTGGCCGTGCTCGGGGCGTGGGCCTGGGTAGGTGGCTGGCTGCCGGCGTATCGTCTCGGTCTGATGCGCGGCGGCTGGTTAATGGTGATCCTGGCGATCACAATTGGATTGATTGCAGTCATTGGAATTTCGGCTGATCCAGATTTATTCTTTAGATTCTTCACTGGTTTTCACAGCCTGTTCTTCGAAGGCGACTCCTGGTTGTTCCTTTTTTCTGATACCCTCATTCGGCTATTTCCAATCCGCTTCTGGCAGGATGCGTTTTTATTTGCCGCGCTCATCGCGTTGGGAGGCGGCGCTGCTCTTGGCATGGGAATGAGAGCAAAATAATGATTTTACGGGATGGTGTAACCGCACTGCTGCATGATGTATAATCCCGCACGAGGAGAACAGAACATGCCAGAGACATTATCGCTTGAAAACAGGGTTGCCCTCGTGACGGGTGGCTCGCGCGGTATTGGACGTGCTGTTGCGCTGGAACTTGCAGCTCGCGGCGCGGCTGTGGTCGTCAATTACAACAAATCCTCTGAGGCCGCGGATGAAGTTGTGAAAAAGATCCAGGAAGCGGGCGGGAAAGCTGCGGCCTTTCAAGCGGATGTGTCTAATCTCAAACAGTCAGAAGCATTGGTCAAGTTTGCAGTCGAGACCTTTGGCGACCTGAGCATTCTCGTCAACAACGCCGGCATCACAAAAGACACGCTCATCATGATGATGTCCGAATCGGATTGGGATTCAGTCATCACCACCAACCTCAAATCCACGTTTAACTGCTCGAAGGCTGCGGTCAAACATATGATGCGCAAGCGCTATGGACGTGTGATCAATATGTCTTCGGTGGCTGGGCAGATGGGAAACCCGGGGCAAACCAATTATTCCGCCTCCAAAGGTGGACAGATTGCATTCACAAAATCCTTGGCACGCGAAGTGGCCTCCCGTAATATTACGGTCAACGCGATCGCGCCCAGTTTTGTCGATACAGAAATCCTGGATGCCATGTCCCCTGAAACCCTGGAAGCCATGCTCAAGCTCATTCCATTGGCACGCAAAGCAAAACCGGAAGAAGTTGCTTACGCCGTTGCATTCCTCGCCTCCGATCAGGCCGCGTTCATCACCGGTCAAGTCCTGGCCGTGGATGGCGGCATGGCAATGATGTAACTTGTACTTCGGTGGTCGAGTAGGCGGCCCCGAAAGGCGGTCCGCCATATCGAGACCACCGTGTTATGGAGAAAACATGTCAGATTCTAATTCACAAGGAAAAACAACCGTTGCCCCGGATGTGCTGATTACCATCACGCGGCTGTCGGCGTTGAGTGTGCCTGGTGTTAGCCGTATGGCACAGGTCCCGGGTGGTGTGAACCGTCTTTTCAAACGTGGGATCGGTGATGGGGTTCGCATCGCTGTCGAAGATAATGTCATCGTTGCAAATCTCTATCTCATTCTCAAGCAAAATGTCAATATCCGCGAAGTGAGCCGCAATGTCCAGCATCAGGTGGCGCGCGCCCTTCAGGAAATGGTTGGGATGGACATTGGTGGGATCGAAATCCACATTGAGGATATCGACCTGGAAGACGCTCCGGAGGCCAGGCCTGCATGAAACCCCGTACCAGGGCTCGTTCGCTTGCCCTGCAAGTCCTTTACGAAGTTGATATTGCAAAGCATCCCGCTGCTGATATATATAAGTTACGATTGGAAGAAATGCCTCTTCCGGATGACCTGTCCGATTTTGCCCGTAAGATCATCTTCGGTGTTCTTCCCCTTACCAGTACGCTCGACGAATACATTGCCAAATACGCGCCCGAATGGCCGCTGGATCAGATCGCGGCCATCGACCGGAATATCCTGCGCATGGCACTCTGGGAATTCGCTGTCTATCACGACACCCCAATCAAAGTCGCGATCAACGAAGCCGTGGAGCTGGCGAAGCAGTACGGTTCCGACTCGGCGCCGCGCTTTGTCAACGGCGTGCTGGGTGCGCTGGCTGACCATCAACACGAAATTCAACAGGCATTTCAAAACTTATAACCTGGGATAGATTCCCACAGGATTAGTATCTCTACATGGACATTTTTGGTATTGGCGCTTCCGAACTCGTTTTCATCATCCTGATTGCCATCATTGTGCTGGGTCCCAAGGATATGCAAAAAGCAGGCAAGACGATCGGTCGTTTCTTAAATCAATTGATGCGTTCGGAAGGCTGGAAGGTTTTTCAAAGGACCTCGAACGAACTTCGCAATTTGCCGCGCAACTTAATGAGGGAAGCCAATATGGAAATGATGGAAGCGGAGAAGGATCTGCGCCGCGTGATCGACCCGCGCTCCGCTCCTTCTGAGTCTGGTTCCTCATCCAGCCGAACAGTTCCTGCCTCCAATAAGACAGATGCCTCCCTTCCAGAATCACCCGTAAAACCCGCCAAAAACGACCCGGACGAAAATGCGTAAATTCTTCAAAACAATCTGGCGGGTCATCACATTTCCATTTGTTCTGCTCTTCAACATTATTGCTTTTCCTTTTCGCGGCTTGAGTCGGATTGGGCATTTTCTCAATGAGGAACCGCCCGAAGACCGTCCGTTGATTGATACATTTTCGAGCCTGGCCACCGAGGCAGAAACGCGGGCGAGCCTCTGGGAGCATGTGGACGCGTTGCGAATGCATCTCTTGCGCAGTATTATCGGGCTGGCCCTCGGAGTTGGTATTTCTTTTTACTTCACCATCCCGCTCATGGAGTATCTGGCGAAGCCCGTTGGAGGGCTGGAAAAATTACAAGCCATTCAAGTCACGGAGGGGATTAGTGTCTACATGCGTGTGGCATTATTAAGTGGGGTTGCCATTATGCTGCCTTACATCGCTTTTGAGTTATGGCTTTTCGCCGCGCCCGGTTTACACCCAAGGGACCGTAAAATGGGTCTGCTTGGGATTCCGCTGGCGACCCTTCTCTTTTTAATGGGACTGGCTTGCACGAATTATTTACTTTTGCCACCCGCTCTGAGTTGGCTGGCAAATTTCACAGACATCCCACAAGCCTGGACCGCAAATAATTACTTCGGTTTTGTAACCAATCTCATGTTATGGGTTGGACTCTTTTTTGAATTTCCTCTGGCAATTTATATTCTCACATCTATTGGGTTGGTGAAGCCGCAAGTTCTGCTGCAGCAATGGAGACTGGCCATCGTCATTATTGCGATCGTTGCTGCCATCATCACGCCGACCATTG
>DATFQC010000424.1:0-4176 GCA_035264425.1 Anaerolineales bacterium | reverse complement strand
ATCGTAGGCAAGGTTGCGCGCCGGAAGCCCGCGAGTGGATTCAATTTCAAGCAGCATCCGTCCGTTAGGGGTAAGCCAATTGGGAGCGATGTTCAGCAAGCGGCGGATAGGATCAAGTCCGTCGCTGCCACCATCCAGGGCAAGCGTTGGCTCACGTCCGAAAATTGGAAGCTTGTGCAACGTTTCTGTTGGGATATAGGGCAGGTTCGCACAAATCAAATCGAAGCGAGTTGGCGGTGATTCCAGAGCGGAAGGAAGCAGGTCACATTGAATAAAATCGATTTGATTAATGACATCAAATTTGATTGCATTCTTTTGAGCCACTTTAAGAGCCTGGTCGGAAATGTCGGTTGCCAGTATATGAGCATCCGGGACATTGACTGCAATGGAGACCGCGATTGCACCAGAGCCTGTGCCAACGTCGGCAATTGTTTTGCTCACACGAGACCCTTGCAGCCAGGCAATCGCTTTTTCAACAAGCAATTCCGTCTCAGGGCGCGGAATCAAAACATCCGGCGTGACCTCAAAATCCAGGCCAAAGAATTCCCAATGACCCAGTACATAAGGAAATGACTCCCCGCGCTCCAACCGCCCGAGCGAGTCTCTTAATCTCATTTGCTGTTCGGCTGTCGGGACCAATTCAGAATGAGCCATTACCCAGGTGCGCGGCTTATTGACGACGTGGGCAATTAAAACTGATGCATCTAAAGCTGGGGTATCGCTGATTGGAGAAAGTTGTGTTGTGATGTCAGAAAGAAGCGAGCTGTTCATCATGCGTTTTGACGATGAGTGATACTCTCCGCGCATCAAGCTTCCTCCACGCCACTCGAGGCGAGACGTTCGGCCTCCTCGCGCGTGGAAAGCTCTTCGATGAATTCATCAATACCACCATCCATTACCGCGGGCAGGTTGTAATTTGAAAGCCCAATCCGATGATCCGTGACACGGTTTTGAGGATAGTTATAGGTACGAATTTTTTCTGAGCGTTCGCCGGTTCCTACCTGGGAGCGTCGATCTGCCTCGAGTTCAGCCTGGCGCCTTTCTTGTTCAAGCTCATAAAGGCGTGCCCGCAAAATGCTGAGTGCCCGTAATTTATTTTGCAATTGCGAACGTTCATCCTGACACGTCACAACGATCCCGGTAGGTTTGTGATATAAGCGCACCGCGGTGGAGTTCTTTTGCACGTTCTGCCCACCGGCACCCGATGAACGATAGACCTCAATCTCAATGTCGCTTTCGGGGATATTGATTTCCACATCATCCACTTCGGCAAGCACAACCACTGTTGCTGTAGACGTGTGAATGCGTCCTTGCGCTTCGGTGGCCGGAACACGCTGCACACGATGCACACCGGATTCATATTTGAGCTTTGAATAGGCACCTTTGCCGCGTATTTCAAAGATCATTTCCTTATAACCGCCAACACCGATTGCGTTCTCGGAAACAATTTCAGACTTCCATCTCTGCCGGTCCGCGTAGCGTGAGTACATTCGGAATAAATCCGCTGCAAAGATCGCGGCTTCATCGCCGCCCGTGCCAGCCCGGATTTCAACGAACACATTTTTTTCATCGCGCGGATCCTTGGGAACCAGCATGCCCTTGATTTCTTTTTCCAGGAGTTCGATCTTTGGGCTGAGTTCCATAATATCCGCATCGGCCAGCGCGACCATATCCGGGTCTTTTTCCGAGTCCAGGATGGTTCTAGCTTCCTCGAGACTTTTCATTGCCTGACGATATTCACGTGCCTTCTCAACAATCACTTCCAAATCGACGCGCTCTTTGTTGATCTCTGCGGCGCGTTGATAGTTATTACCCACATCGAGGAATTCTCTTCCAAGCTGGTCGTAGCGTTCTTCGATTCCTTTTAATTTTTCGAGCATAGTTACCTTTTCTTACAGCGCGAGGGGATCTCGCATTGAAACCATTGCGAAATAAAGCGCGGCCCTGATGCGCCGCGCGGCTTGGATTATACCAGTGAAGCAACTGATCTTATTTTGCTGTCAATGAGAGAACCATGGATAGGATCAGCATAATGCAAAACACTGCAAAAAAGACCTGCAGCATTCTCGTTCGTCTTTTATCCTGATTCTCACTTGATTTCGATTGTTTGTTGTTCTTTGATTTTTTAGTTGCCATATCTCACTTTATACTTACATGCCTATGGAGGGAGGTCTCCAGCGCCTTTTCAAGCTCTTTAATTGTGCAAGGTTTGATAACGTATGGATCAGCACCCAGTTCAAGGTCTCATCCACTGTTCCATCTGCAGCTTCAGAGGTTAACACTTTCACCCGAAGTTCTTTCCATTCTTCATCATCCACAACCCGACTTGCCTCATTCCAGATGAGCCTTGATCGAGTTGGCCACATCTTCAGGCACAACGGTCCGGAGTTCTTCGACAGAGGCCTCCCTAATCTTATCCACGGAGCCGAAATGTTTCAAGAGGGTTTTCCGGCGCGTGGGGCCAATCCCTGGAATGGCATCCAGTTGCGAAGCCATGCCAAGCTTTTGGCGTTTCTTTCGATGTGCGGTGATCCCATAGCGATGCGCTTCATCGCGTATCCTTTGGACAAGATACAAAGCCTGCGAATGACGAGGCAACATCAATGGAGATGATTTGTGCGGGAAAAATATTTCCTCGCGCTGTTTTGCGAGTCCCACGATTGGGATTTTATCGATTAAATCAAATTTTTCCAGAACACTCACGGCGCGTCCCAACTGACCTTTGCCGCCATCAATAATGATCAGGTCTGGCAGGAAGGAGAAGGACGCGTCGGGCTTGGCGCCAGGCTCTGTTTCCGTTTGCTGGGCGCCGCGCCATCTGCGAAATCTGCGCGTTAACATTTCCTCCATCGACGCAAAATCGTCCGGTGCGCCAATGACGCTTTCGATATTGAACTTACGGTATAACTTTTTATCGGGAACTCCCTGGGTGAAAACGACCATTGCACCGACAATGGCTGTACCTTGCGTATTCGAGATATCGTAGCACTCAATTCGGTTGGGCGGCGCAGGCAAAGTGAATGCCTGTTGTAGTTCACTCAGCGCCCCCTCCTGTTTATGCGTATCTGCCTGCCATTGGGCGCGCAACGCCTGCAACGTTTCTGTCGCGTTTTCCGTAGCCATTTGGACTAATTCGCGCGACTGTCCTTCTTTGGGCACGAAAAATTCGACCTTTTCGCCACCGCGCTTTGATCGCAACCATTGGCTGACGATCTTCGCTTCTTCAATTTCCTGCGGAAGCATCACCTGTTGAGGGATGGTCGCCGCCTCGGTGTAGAACTGTGTTATGAATTGCTGCAGCACTTCTGCATCGGCCTCGTCTTCCGTGCCTTCCAGGATGAAATATTCACGTCCAATCAGTTTTCCACTGCGAATGAAAAAGATTTGTACACAGGCTTCGCCGTTGCTGCGGGCCATGGCGAGCACATCCGAGTCCAAATAATCGGTGGCAAAGATAATCTTTTGCCGTTCGATAATAGACTGGATCGCTTTGAGCTGATCACGTACTGCTGCGGCCTTCTCGAAGCGCATTTCTTCGGAGGCCTTTTCCATTTCCTTTTGTAACCGTAAAATAATCTCTTCGCTGCGTCCATTGAGGAACTCCATCAGGTCCGAGATGGTTTGGCGATATTGCGCCTGGTTGACCGCGCCGATACAGGGAGCGGTACACAGCTTGATGTCGTAGTAAAGACACGCCCGTTTATCCATGCCTGTGATCTCGCGGTCACAAGTCAAATAGGGAAAAATGCGCCGGAGCACATCCAAAGTTTGATAGACCGCCCAGGCCGAAGTATACGGTCCAAAATAACGCGAGCCATCGTCCACCATCTGCCGAGTCACGGTGACTTTGGGGAAGGGCTCCGCCCAGTGGATTTTGATGTAGGGATAGCGCTTATCATCCTTCAAGCGGACGTTGTACTTCGGCCGATGCTTTTTGATGAGGTTCATCTCCAGGATGAGCGCCTCGAGCTCCGACCCGACCACGATCCACTCGATATCTGAGATTTCACGCACCAGCCGCCGTGTTTTTGCATCGTGGCCAGTATCCGCGTGAAAATAGGAACGGACGCGGTTCTTTAAACTGATGGCTTTGCCGATATAAATGATTTTCCTATCGGCATTTTTCATCAGATAGCAACCCGGTTTAGCAGGAAGGGTGGCAAGGATCCCTTGAAG
>DATFQC010000423.1:0-5467 GCA_035264425.1 Anaerolineales bacterium | reverse complement strand
CGCGCGGATAGACCTGTTTGGTCCGATCTAAGCGGTGGACTTGACTCGTCTTCAATAGTGTTCGTAGCGGATCAAATTCTGAAGGCGGGAGAAGCCGAAGCACCGCGACTCGATACAGCTTCTTATGTTGACTATAGCTCTCCTACGTTCAGCGATGGTGAGTATATCGCCCACGTTGAAAGAGAACGTGGCATCGCGGGCGTTCATTTGGACATAAGTGATTATTCAATGAATTTCCCATCGCCTGGTGAGCGCTTTCTGGCTTTCCCAAGTACATCACTTTGTACGCCTGGCTTGCATGAACGGTTATGCGAGGAAATGCGGATAGGTGGCGCCAGAGTTCTGCTTAGTGGATTGGGTGGCGATCAAGTGCTGTGGAACTTATTTGATATAGCGCCAATTCTTGCTGACCTCCTGGCCACTGGCAAGTACAGGACCTTTTTTAGAGAGATTAAGAATTGGAGTCAAATACTGAGAAAACCTTTCGTGCACGTTCTATGGAAGGACGGGGTCTTGCCATCTCTACCCCGGACAATAAGAGCTAAGAACCTGCCGAAACAGATCGTCGCTCCGTGGTTTCGCCCGGAGTTTGTGGAGCAAATGCACCTGCGCGAGCGGTCTTTATTACCTCCGGATCCGTTTGGTTTCAAACTGCCGAGCTCGCGGATGCAATCGAGCATGCTGCTATTCATCATTTCGTCAATCTCTGGCGGGCAACCGCTACAGAATACGCCGATAGAAATCACTTATCCTTTTCTGCACCGGCCATTAGTAGAGTTCTTAATGGCAATTCCATTTGATCAGAAGCTGCGCGGGGCCGAGACGCGGTCAATACAACGCCGAGCACTTCATGACATTGTACCGAACGAAATTTTACGGCGAAAAAGTAAAGGGGGAATTGCCGAAACAATTTGTCGTAGCCTCGTTCAAGAACGATCTCGAGTAGAGCGGTTATTTGAGAATTCCAGCCTTTCGAATCGCGGTTATGTGGACATGGAAAGCTTGCGCCCGGCTCTTAAACAGGCGTTCCAAGGCGCGAGAAATTACCTGGGATTGCTCGTGACAACCATTTCTCTGGAAATCTGGCTACAGTCAGTTGAAAGCTGCGGTACTTCATTACATGCCCCTCATAAAAACATTTCCAAGAACGTTTCGTTGGACTTGCCCATGTACGAGCCAGCACCGTTAAGCGCGATATAAGCCCAGTCGGTAAAGAGTTTTTTCTCGCAAAATGTGCGGGAAGAATTTGAGAAGAAAGGAGGAGACACCAATGAGATATGAGAAACCTGAAGTGCAAGTAGTTGGTGATGCCGATGAGCTGATCCAAGTGATTTTCACTGACAATCCGCTTGATCTTGAAGTCAGCACCTCTAGGGACAGATACATCGATCCGCAATTTGCGTCGGCTGAATAGTCCACTAATGAGGGACCGGCACGCCGCGGCGCCAGGTCGCGATATCAGTGAACTATTCCCGAGCTGGAAAGGGGAGATCAAAATGAACTACGAAACACCTGAAGTTCACGAGGTCGGTGAGGCAGTTGCAGAAATCAAGACTGTCTTTACCGCGAATCCGATGGATCTTGAACCCAGCACCGGATGGCAAGGGTTTGTCGATCCAGCAGTCGCCGACCACTAGACCACATCGAAAGTAGCCCGGGCCAGAATGGCCCCGGGCTACTTTCACACTCTGCCAAGAAGAGAAGGTGTTCAATGAGATACGCAAAACCACAGGTTGAAGAAATGGGCAATGCTGACGATTTGGTTGAGGTTATTTTTAATGGCGGACTTGATATCGAAGCGAGTACCGCAAAGGTCGGATATAGCGATGAATGGACTAACACGGCAACTCAAGAATGAGTTGATTCGCGCACTCCAGGATATGAGGAGAGCGGCGACCTTCAGGCGAAACCGAGTAATAACTCGACTTGAACATTTCTTAACACTTAACAATGGGAATGACGGTGACCAATGAGATACACCAAACCAGAAATTGAAACTTTGGGCCATGCCAGCGAGTTGGTGGAGGTAATATTTACTGCCAGTCAGTTGGATTTTGAGCCCAGCACCTACTATTGGTTTTACGTTGATCCTTACCCTTGGTGGTATCCGTGGTGGTAACGACGTCTGTGTGGTGCAGGGGCCACATGGCTTTGCCTCAAATAGCAAAGATGCCACTGGCTAATTATTTTGCGGTTTTGGGTGAAGCGAGGTGTTCGTCGAACCATGCAAACATTCTGTTCAAATAATCTAACTGGTTTGCATAGTGGGTGAACACATGGCCCTCACCCTCGTATTTAGCATAAACGGCTTCTTTGCCCAGCCGTCTCAGCCCGACGAAGATCTGGTCGGCAAGAAAAGCTGGTACATTTGTGTCTTTGCTTCCGTGAGTAATCAATAGCGGGGTTTGCACGCGATCGAGATAGAAGAAAGGTGAGTTCTCGATAAAACGATCTCTGTACTGCCATGGCGTGCCGCCCATCCTGTTGATGCCGTTTTCAGCTAGTGTCGTGGAGCGGGCCACGCCTTCCTTACTCATTTCTCCGTAATCACCTATAAGGTCTCCGTAGCCAGCGTGCATCACGGCGGCTTTAAAACGTGGCGTTTGCACAATCAAGGCCAGCGTCGAATACCCACCATAGCTGGAGCCCATTACTCCGAGCCGATCGGGATCGGCGATTCCCATCTCGATAACCTTATCTACACCAGGTAAGACGGTTCTTGCCAAGTCCTGCATTGGCGTGCCAACCCTCAAAGGAGAATCGGGTAAGAGTACCGCGTATCCTCGCGTCGCAAAGAGTTGCATATTAGCCGTCCAAACCTGAAGGCCGCCTAAACCAAAACGATTTACTTGATCTGACAGCAGTGCCCCACCATAGACATGTACGATTAAAGGGTAACGTCTTCCCTGTTCATAATTTGACGGCAGCAAAAGCGCACCGTGGAGGAGTTGTCCCTCTGCGCCTTTCCACTCGATCAAACGACTATTTCCCAGCACGTACCGGTCAAGCTGTGGATTGGTTTTGCTGATTTGTTTCAGAGGATGAAAACCGGCGTCTGTGAACCAAAGATCGTCGGTGTGTTGTGCGTCTTGTGCCGCAAAGACCACGCGCTCCGTTGAGACATCCATAAAGAGAATTGCTGGAACGCGGTACTCCTTATTTTCTTCCAAAAGCTTCGTCGATTCTCCCGTCTGCAGATTAACCTTATAAAATCCCATATTCTTTGTGGCTTCATCCCTTGTTATAAGGGTCATCGATCTTCCAGCGTCTGGTGACCAGAAACGTCCTCCTATATTGGGCGAGACAACCTCAAGAATTTTTTTATTCTGGATCCTGGTTACTTCGGTTGCTACGCCGTCGGTGAGAGAAATTCTCCATAAGGCGTTACCTGCGATGAGGTAGACCGATTCTCCGCGAGTATCCCAAAGCGGTGCTCGAAAGGATCCGCCAAAACTAGGGTGTGGATCCTGGGTGGCTTTTCGCGGTGAGCCTCCATTGATGGAAACTATATAGCAATCTCCTTTGCTCCCTTGCTCTCTCAAGTCTGTGTAACTCAATTGCTTGCTATCAGGTGACCAACTGACCGTTTCAAACAAGATCGCCAGACTCTCGATATTCTCAGCCACAACGGTTAGGTTGCCGCCGGAAATAGGAACAACAAGAAGATCATATAAATTACGAAAAACGTTTCCCTCCGCCCACCCCTTCTCGGTCACGAATGCGATTGTTTTTCCGTCAGGTGAGATACGGTACCAGCATGGTTTGTAGCCCCGAGCGAGAACGTTTACTTTTCCGCTGGTAATATCGATCGTGGCGAGATCGCCAATGAAGGCAGCTATCTGAGTGTTAGATCGGATATTGCGGTTTGGTCGAGATTGACTATTGTTATTTCCTTCCTGGGCACTTGACCTATAGATAGTAACAGTCGACTCAGCAACCTTGTTTTCCTCAGAAGTTTCTTTCTTAGGATTGGCGGTAAGCCTGGCGGCATCGTCAAGTGACATCCCTTTGGGTAATAGCTTGACTAGTATGCTCCGACTATCTGCTGTCCATATTGGGGTCTCCTCACCAATGAACGGATGAACCACAGCCTCTGCTGCCACGCGGGACTTTCCGGACGACCGCTCCCAAAGCCAAAGCTGAGCCTTGCCATTCCGATCAGAATAGAATGCAAGGTATTTCCCATCCGGTGACCATGAGGGTCCCCAATTATTACTCTGACGATCGGTTAGGTTTCTCGACTCGTTAGTGGTTGTACTGGTTATCCAGACACCAACGCCCATCCCAACGGGTGGCACTCCAGTTCGACTGAACGTTTCATAAATTTCATCCTTGGACGTCTCCATCTTTGTTCGATCGCGAATTGTGTAAGCTACCCATTCACCGTCCGGCGAAAGATCGACAATGGTTCCCAGGTAATTAGCTTGAGCTATTGCTTCAATGGGTAATGGCGCCTGTATGTCTCTTAGTTGCGCCTGGCACCAAAAGGGCGTAAACAGACAGATTAGCGCGAAAATACACGTAGTAGTTGAAAGGGCCATTTGTTGTCTCTGAGAGGGCTTTAGCGTATCAGCGAATTAATATTCGAGCCTCAATGAAAGCTGAATTGAACGGGCGCCGCCCAACTGATAAAGAGGATTAAATCCTCCGCTAATGCCGCCGGCCCCAAGACCCCGTCCGTACATGGTGGTTGCCCTTCCGAACAGGGGACTGGTAAGTGAGTTATTTGGATCGCCGAAGTTGGGATGATTGAAGATATTGAAAGCCTCGCCCTTAAATTGGAGTTTTAGTTTTTCAGAAATGCTGAACCGACGCCGTAGCGCGAAATCAATTTGATTTACAGAAAAGGCTCGCAGGACATTCCGACCTAAGGTTCCCTGTTGCCCAATTGGTGGGGGGCAGAAAGGCCCCTTACACCCAGGACGGCTCGGATCGACAGCATCATTCAACCGTTTTCCTCCCGGAGCATTTGGATCGACGATATAGAGCGGAAGCCCTGCTGTGAGATTTGGTCTGGCACTTGTTGAGACACCATTAATATTTTGAGCAACTCGCCCAACCAAATTAATAGGAGTGGCCGACTGCGAATGAATGATTGAATCTATAGCCCAGTTCGCGCCAATCGCTCTAATGGTTTTATTCACTGAGGGACAGTGGATGTTATAAGTGAGCGCCGCGGAGAACGCATGTCTGGCGTCGAAATCGGAAGAACCTCGACCGCGATCGCTTCCAATAACCTCGTCAGAAGCGTCATCAATTGAATGCGACCAGTTATAAGACGCGAGGGCTTGAAGCCCACGTGAGAGGCGGCGCTGAAACTGGACCTGCATCGCCTGATAATCAGAGCTGGCGTCGTTTCTTAAAACGAAAACCTGGCTCAGGGAAAAAATTGGAGGAAGACCAAGCAGTTGCGTTCGTCTGATTAGTTGTCGACCTGCTGCGCCGATATAAGACACAGACAGGGTTT
>DATFQC010000422.1:0-3317 GCA_035264425.1 Anaerolineales bacterium | reverse complement strand
TACATGTGCTACCTGACTTTTGCATGTAAGGAGCAAGGGACTCATAAGCCCTTGGTTGGGATTTCGCAGGCTCAAAAATCTCCCCCTCGGCATTAGAAATAAAAAGGCACTCAAAGAGTGTCTTTTTGCGTTAAGAATCAGCAGTATCAGGGCTCATAACCCACGGGTCGTAAGCTCTACTCCTATTTTCGCTATCTTTTGTGAATTGCAGCTTGTAAAGTGAAGTTTATCAGGTTGAAAAACATCTTACTATGCCGACTAGTTTCGAATACTTAAGATACTTCGGAGGGTTGCAGTGTGTCAGCAGTACTAAAGCAGCATGGAACGTATTTTCGATCATACCAATTTTGTCAGAGTCTTTTATTTGTAAACTGGTTAGGATCAAATATACTGTAATGTATCTCTTTATCATTTTTGTAATTTGTATCATAATCTCATTTATGGGTACCAGAGACCCGATATGCCAAAACTTTCCGTTGCTTGGTTCTACTGTTGTGTATGTTTCGCATTAAGGAATCATGCCGATGATCTTTCCACCTGACTATGCCGAACGAGTCTACGCCGGTGTTCTCGGCAAAATCATTGGCGTCTATCTGGGGCGACCGTTTGAAGGTTGGACTCATGAGCAAATCGTGGCGAATTTGGGCGAAATCAAATATTACGTCAATGACCGCCAGGACCTGCCATTACGAAATCACCAGCTTGTCATCACCGATGATGATATCTCCGGCACATTTACCTTTTTGCGCGCTCTGCCTGATTACAACAATTCTCTCGACCTGACCCCTGCTCAAATCGGTCAGACGTGGCTCAATTACATTATCGAAAATAGAACCATCTTGTGGTGGGGTGGCTTGGGAAATTCCACGGAGCACACGGCATTTTTACGGCTCAAAGATGGCATTCCTGCACCTCATTCCGGCTCGAGCGCGCTGAATGGTAACGTTGTGGCTGAACAGATCGGGGCACAAATCTTCATTGATGGTTGGGGTCTGATTGCCCCCGGTGACCCTGCCCTGGCTGCTGACCTGGCTCGCCGCGCTGCAAGCGTTAGCCACGATGGGGAGGCCATCTATGGTGCCCAAGTGATCGCGGCACTGATTGCCGAGGCATTCATCGAATCCGATCTGGACAAGCTCATCGATACCGCCACGGCCTTCATTCCCGGGGACTCAATCATTTATCGTCTTATCGCAGATATTCGAGCCTGGCATGCCAGAGAGCCCCAGGATTGGTATGCTGCCCGTGCAAAACTCGCCGCTTCCTATGGCTACGACAAATATGGCGGTAACTGTCATATCATTCCAAATCATGGACTGGTGATCCTCAGCCTGCTCTATAGCCAGGGCGACTTCCAGCGCGCACAGACCATCGTCAATACCTGCGGATGGGATACGGACTGTAACGCCGGAAACGTTGGCTGCATTCTGGGGGTGCGCAACAGGTTGGCTGCTTTTGAGGGGGGTCCGGATTGGCGCGGTCCGGTAGCTGACCAGCTCTATCTTTCCACGGCGGATGGCGGCCGCGCCATCAGTGACGCACTTCGTGAGACGGATTTCATCCTCGAGATTGCCCACGCGATTCGTGGAGAAAGATGGATTCCTCCAAAAGGCGGAGCCCGTTTTCATTTTTCCCTGCCCGGTTCGGTGCAGGGATTTCGCTCTCCCGATCAACTCAAAGTGGAAAACACATCTCATCCGACCGAACCCGGTCAACGCGTTTTGACCCTCCGTTATCATCTCCAATCCAATGTGACAGTTGCAGCATCGACTCCAACTTTCATCCCCTCTGAAGCGATTGAAATGCCGGGCTACAGCCTCTTCGCCTCACCGACTCTATACCCAGGTCAGATCGTGCACGCAGCACTCTTCGCTGCCGAGAGCAACCCTAAAGCAGTTGAGGTTGGGATTCAACTGCAGAGCTATGGATACCAGGACAAGTTAGTATCAATTCAGGGGCCGCCGCAAATTCTGCTTCCTGGTAAAACCGTCCAACTAGAATGGCAAGTGCCTGACTTGGACGGCGCACCTATCGTAGAAGTTGGAGTCTTCCTCTCGTCCGATGCGCTTTCCGAAGGTATCGTTCATCTCGATTATCTTTCCTGGGATGGTTCACCTATTGTCACCTTCCGCAGACCCGTTCAATCAGGAAGAATGTGGAAGCGCCAGTGGGTCAACGCGGCCGATTTTTTCGAAGATGAGTTTGGGGAGGCGTTTCGGGTGGTCCAGAATCGGGGTCGGGGAATGGTCATCACGGGTACGCGTGAATGGACAGATTACAGTGTGCAAGCCCTCTTAACACCGCATCTCGCCAAAGCCTTTGGTCTGGCGGCTCGTGTCCAGGGGCTGGAACGATACTATGGCTTGTTGCTTTCCAACCAGAATACGATCAAACTCATCAAGCGCCTGGATGGCGAGATCCTTCTCGCCGAAAAAGCATTTGACTGGGAGTTTGGTCAAGCCTACCACCTTCAGATCACTGTTAAGGACAATCAGATTTTGGGCCTGGTAGACGGAGCGTTGTTGTTCCAGGTTGAAGATACGGATCGCCCCCTTTCCGGTGGGGGCATCGCCCTGGTCTGTGAAGAGGGGCGTATCGGCACTGATGAAGTTTCAGTCAGGTCAGAGTAAGAATCAATCCTTTAGCTCGCCTGAATCCAACATATTCACGATACGGTTTCGATAGGTGAGATCCCGGCCTTCAAGCTCGGGAATGATGCGTGACGCTTCCTCAAAGAAGTGACGCCTGCCTCGGCCCTTTTTCTTTCCCTCCGCGGTGTGCATATCCAACGCATATTCAGGGATCACCGGCAGAAGTTTGCCCGATTGGCTGCTGTGGTTGATCCAGTTGATCATCTCATCCGAGGAGCGATCTTTCTGGCAGGCGCACAGATAACGGACAGCATGGATGGCATAGAGTTTGCGCTCACCGGTTGCGCGATCACAGGCACTGGTCATTTCAAACAGACTTTGGATCAGCACGGGCGCAAGGGGTTCACCAAAACCGATATCTTCCACGGAAATCACTTTCAAGCGGTGCCAGAGGTAATCCTCGAGCTGGTGACTGGTGATAATCATTTCGTAAGCCAGGAGCGCGGCATTTTCCGCGTTGCCGCGGCGGATCTCCTTTTGCAAGGCCGATATGACATGATCAGCCTGGAAGCCGTTGAAGGTCTTTACATCCACCCAGGGGTCGCGGTCGAGATGGGACATATTTATTCTCCTTTGGAACTATATAGATAATCGTGAATAATACCGGCAAACATAGCTACAGTAACTGGCAGGCTATTGATCTCCACCCACTCATCCGGAGCGTGT
>DATFQC010000421.1:0-7859 GCA_035264425.1 Anaerolineales bacterium | reverse complement strand
CAGGAACACCTCTCATGAAGACTCTGCACCCGGACATCTTCCGTCTCGATGACGACGTTGCCTTTCCAAGCTTGAACTTGCCTCAAGCCATTGACTCTCTCTCCGCTTCAGCCTCCTCCGGGGACACAGATGCGATCGTGGATCTGCTCGATGAACTGATCCCGGGCTCATCCATTCGCGAAGCACCTCAGCCTGATATTACCTTTATCATTTAAACATGTCACTCTGAGCCTAGAGAAGAGGCTGTTTCTTCTCAAATTACTCAATGTGATAAAACACAATAATGCCTGAAGTCTCCCTCTCTGACTGGAATCAATTGCTTTCAACTCATCCCAACGCGCACCTGTTGCAAACAGGCGAATGGGGTGAATTAAAGGCTGCGTTTGGCTGGAAACCTGCGCGGATTGTCAGTGGGAGTGTTGGCGTCCAGATCTTATTCCGCAAGTTGCCCTTGAGTTTTACGGTTGGCTATGCTCCGAAAGCCAACTTTGATCAATCTCTTTGGTCTGAGATTGATTTTGTTTGTAAAAAAAATCATGCTATCTTTCTTAAATTTGAGCCTGATCTTTGGGAAGGAAATGAAGTTAACAGTAACGTTCGAATTACAAATCATAAGTTACGGATTTCCCTTCACAATATCCAGCCTCCTCGCACTATTATTGTTGATATAAAAAGAAATGAAGAAGAAATATTGGCAAGGATGAAACAAAAAACGCGTTACAACATTCGCCTCGCCGAAAAGAAAGGGGTGACCGTTCGTGCCTGGGATGACATCGAATCTTTTCACAGAATGATGTTCCTCACAGGGGAACGGGATGGTTTTGGAATCCATTCACGTGAATACTATCAGCGGGCTTATGAGTTGCTTCATCCCAAAGGAATGGGCGAACTGCTTCTTGCGGAATATGAAGGCAAACCGCTCGCCGCGCTGTTCGTCGCTCGAAATGGAAATCGGGCCTATTATCTTTATGGTGCATCGACTGATGAAGAACGTAACCGTATGCCAACCTATCTCCTCCAATGGGAAGCTATGAAATGGGCAAAGGCACATGGATGCAAAGAATATGATCTCTGGGGTGTACCAGACGAAGATGAAGCAACACTGGAAGCAGATTTCGAAAAGCGACAGGCTGGCTTATGGGGCGTTTATCGCTTCAAACGCGGCTTTGGTGGTGAACTCAAACGCGCAAGGCAGGCGATAGATCGAGTCTATAATCCGTTGTTGTATTGGGTTTATTTGCGATTTATGGGGAATAAGGAATAGAAATTGGAAAGCAAAATATGGAATTCAATCATTTCAAAGCTTCCTAATCCGCATTTCCTCCAAACCTACGAATGGGGACAGGTGAAGGCGAAGTATGGGTGGGATCCTATTTACTTGATTTGGGATAACGAGGGAGGGATGAGAGAGGCAAGAGATTCGGGCCGTCTTTCTTCTTCTTCTGACTTTCATCCATCTGCTGCTGCCTTGGTCCTCAAACGTCAAATTCTCCGCAATGGATTCGCAGCGCGCTTATCCATTCTCTATTCTCCCAAGGGGCCTTTGTTGGATTGGTCGAATAAATCCCTGCGAGACCGCGTCCTCAACGATTTGCAAGCCTTTGCAAAAAGAGAAGGCGCGATTTTCTTGAAAATGGATCCTGATGTTGTGCTTGGAACCGGAATCCCCTCAAGCGAAGACGATATCCTTGAGAAGAGTGGCCTGGCTGTGATGTCTGAGTTGAAGCAAAGGAGGTGGAGATATTCGTCAGACCAAATCCAATTCAAGAATACAGTAGTGGTTGATTTGACTCCAGGTGATGTAGAACTGCTGGCGCGCATGAAGCAGAAAACGCGCTACAACATCCGTCTGGCAGAGAAAAAAGGCGTCACTTTGCGCGTAGGCAGCCCAAAAGATTATGGCATGCTTTATAAGATGTATGCAGAAACTTCAGTCCGCGATGGATTTGTGATCCGTGATGAAAGCTATTATCAGACCGTCTGGAAATTGTTCATGGATTCCAATGAACCCACCTGCGAGGCGTTGATTGCCGAAGTGGAGGGAGAACCTGTTGCGGCAATCTTTGTTTTTTATTTTGCTGGGCGCGCCTATTATGTCTATGGCATGTCTCGAAACGCGCATCGCGAAAAAATGCCAACCTATCTTTTGCAATGGGAAGCAATGAAGCGCGCCAAGGTAAAGGGGTGCAAGGTTTACGACCTGTGGGGTGCCCCCGATGTGTTCGAGGAAACCGATTCCATGTGGGGCGTGTATCGTTTCAAGGAAGGCTTAAGCGGGAAAGTCGTTCGTACGCTCGGTGCCTGGGATTATGCTCCAAATCCCCTCTGGTATAAGTTCTATTCTGAAATCATTCCCCGCATCCTTGATGTGATGCGGTCGCGTGGGAAAGCCAAGACCCGGCAGTCACTTGGGGCATGAAGAAAGGAGGGGTAATCCCATCCTTTCTGTTATCCAACAGACACTCCAATTAACTTTCCTATACCATAGGTTAAAGCGGCTGCCGCGATACCAACCAGCACCTGACGTGTGCCTGAGAACCAAACACTTCGACCCGTCATCAGTGTAATCGCCGCGCCGATGATGAACAAACCGAACGCGCTGACAATTAGGCTAAGAATGATAGCTGTTGTTCCACTCCAAATAAGATAGGGCAGGATCGGAAAGAAAGCGCCGAAGGCAAAGAGAAAAAAGGATGTGAACGCGGCCTCATAGGGTGAGCCGCCAAGCTCTTCAGGGTCAATCCCCAATTCCTCCCGAGCCAGTGTGTCAAGAATACTTCCCTGATCTGCCATCATGTGCGAGGCAAGTTCTCTGGCACGGTCTTCGGGCAAGCCCTTCGACTGATAGATTAACGCAAGCTCCTCCTGCTCTTCCTCTGGACTGTTTGCGATCTCCTCGGCTTCAATTTTGATTTGGTGTTCATAGAGTTCGCGCGAGCTTTGGACCGAGAGCCATTCGCCCAAAGCCATAGATCCTGCGCCTGCCAAAACTCCCGCCAAACCTGCGATCAAAATGTCTGGTCGTGAATTGGTCGCGCCAGCCACGCCCATGGTAAGACTCAAAATAGAAACAAGTCCATCGTTCGCACCCAGCACTGCTGCGCGTAGGGCATTGCCTCCGCCCGCTTTGTGACGTCCTTCCAATTGCGTGACAGAGCCGCCAGAAAGACCACCTGTTGACTGCGATGCCAGAGAAAGGAGGCGCGCATGGGATTGTTCATCACGAGAAAATTCACTCGCTTCAAGGTCGGGTTGCTCGCCGTATGCCTGGCTGTCTGCTTTTTCGTTGCCCGTTATGGTCGGTAAGACAAATTGTGGCCCGAAGCGTTTTGCGAGCCAGATCAGAATGGCAATTCGCCGGGTCGGTTTGCGCGGTGGAATGGAGAACTTCAATCCCATTAATTTCTTTTCCCATGTCGCGGCATGTTTTTCTTCGCAGGCTGCCAGCTTTTTGTATACTTCTGCCAACTGCGGTTGTTTTTCTATTTCGGCTAACACATAATATAATGCCGCTCCGTCAATTTCCTTTTGTCGGTTCTCGAAGTATCTTTTTGCATCATCATTGTTGGGCATTTTTCCCTCATAAAAAACTCCTTCAGGATATTCCTGAAGGAGTTTTTTCTATCTTTATTTCAACGCTTCCCAGCCTGCGTACCTGGCGGTATCTCCAAGTTCCGCTTCGATGCGGATCAACTGATTATATTTCGCCACACGGTCTGAACGCGCCGGCGCACCGGTCTTGATCTGGCCTGTATTCAGTGCGACTGCAATATCTGCGATGGTCGCGTCTTCGGTTTCGCCGGAACGATGCGACGTAACCGCGCGCCAGCCCGCCCGCTGACAGGCTTCCACGGCCTCGATGGTTTCGGTCAGGGAACCGATCTGATTCACTTTCACGAGCAACGCATTCGCCGCGTTCTCCTTGATTGCCTTGCGGACACGTTCCGGATTCGTCACGAGCAGGTCATCACCCACAATCTGAATTTTGTCACCCAATTGTTTTGTCAGTAATTGCCACGAGCCCCAATCATCCTGGGCGAGACCATCTTCAATAGAAACGATAGGATAATCCGTAGCCCACTTTGTCCAAAACTCAACCATTTCCTCGCCGGTCAATTTCTTGCCTTCCTTGCGAAGGTTGTAGGTTTTTGTAGCCTCTTCATATAGTTCAGAAGCGGCGGGGTCGAGGGCAATGGCAACATCCAGGCCGCGACCGGCTTTAAATCCAGCTTTTTCAATGGCAGCCAGAATGACCTCGATCGCTTCATTGTTGGCTTTCAGCGCGGGTGCATATCCGCCTTCATCACCGACCAGCGTTGCATATCCTTTTTCCTTTAACACGGATTTCAAGGCATGATAAATCTCGGCACCCCAGCGCACACCCTCTGCAAAGGTGGGTGCGCCGAATGGCATGACCATGAATTCCTGCATATCTGTAGATTGCCAGGCCGTGTGTGCACCCCCGTTCAAAATGTTCATCATCGGAACAGGCAAAACGTGTGCGTACACGCCACCCAGGTACCGATAGAGTGGCAAGCCCAACGAATTCGCTGCAGCCTTCGCGACGGCCAGGCTGACGCCCAATATTGCATTTGCACCGAGCTTGGATTTATTGGGCGTTCCATCGAGGGAGAGTAGTTCCGCGTCGATAGATTTTTGTTCGGCTGCATCCCAGCCGAACAACGCGTCTGCAATTACGCCGTTGACATTTGCAACCGCCTTAGAGACCCCCTTGCCAAGATAGCGTTTCTTATCGCCATCGCGTAGTTCAAGGGCTTCATGCACCCCTGTCGAGGCGCCCGAAGGTACGGCTGCTCGTCCCCACGAGCCGTCAGCCAACGCGACTTCCACTTCGACCGTGGGATTGCCACGCGAATCCAGGATTTCGAGCGCAGAGATGCTTTCGATGATAGTGTCCATTTTGTTCTCCGAATGTTTTGTCAGTGCTTCACATACCCCATGTTTGTGGACTGAAGATTTTTTTTAAGTATAACTCACTTTCATTTCCCTGCCTTTTATAGATTCAACAGTACACGCGACACTTGAAGCCGATTTTCGTGATAAAAAGTAATTTTGCGTTGCTGATACAGCTCAGCGCCACGTCAACAGTCTCATTCACATATGCCTGAGATAGGGGATGTAGTAGGAATTAAGTACTGAGTGCGAGTTTGGGGGAACTTTTATATATCGAAGTTCATCTATCTTTCAGGTTAATAACGAAATGGAGGTTTCGATGAACACCAAAAACTTTTTACAATTATTTGTTCTGCTATCGGTGTTGCTTGCATCGTTTGCATCCACCAGCTCCGCCTTTGCCGCCCCAGCCTCTGCCGGGCAGTGTGGCACCAGCGTGACCGTGGTCAGCGGCGACACCTTGCGAAAGATTGCTGATCGCTGTGGAACCAGTGTTGCAGCTCTGCGGTTGGCGAATCCAGAAATTGGCTGGGGTAATTTGATTTATCCCAATCAGGTTTTGCTTCTGCCGGGTGCAATTCTGTACGGTGATAATGGCTACGACACCTATATTGTGGCTCGCGGCGATACGTTGAAATCATTGGCAAATCGCTTTGGGACAACGATTGATATTCTTCTCTCATTGAACAAAAGCGTTACCAACGTCAACTTGATCTACGAAGGACAGCGTCTGGTTGTACCCTCAGGGCGCGGTGTTCCAGTGCCACCGACAAACCCGCCTCCTTCTAATGGACAGCTTTATTATGCACAAAGCGGCGACACGCTGCGCAAGATTGCTGCCAGGTTCAGTACTAGTGTCGACGCGATTCTCAAGGTCAATCCGCAGATTACCAACCCGAATTTAATCTATGTTGGACAGGCGATTGTAATCCCCGCCGGTGTCTCGACCTATGCGGTTCAGAGAGGTGATACGCTTCGAATTATCGCCAACAAATTTGGAACGACGGTTGACAGCCTATTAGCCCTCAACTCAAACATCAAAAATCCCAACTTGATTTATGTTGGACAGGTGATCAGAGTTAGTTAGAACCGATTATTGTTTGATAACAACAAGAGCGCACCGAAAGTGCGCTCTTGTTGTTTTTTCCTTCCATTAATCAACTACCAAAAACCTGCATCAAGGCATTGATAAGCGCATTATCATTCTTGCGAATCTTTTCATCAAGTTCAATGTGTATAAATGCTCCTTCATTCATAACAGAGCCTTGCACATTCGTTTTTGCGCACAGATCTTCTAATTCGCTCCCAATCCCCATACACAGACCGGCACTAATTCCCTGCTCAGCCAGTGCGTCCTTTATTTTTTGGGCAATCGCCACTTCCTTTGGAAGAGGGTTTTCTCCAAGGCCAAATACCACTGCAGGATAGCCATCATGTTTGCTACTATGAAATCCATGGATCTGAAGGATGATCACATCTTCAGACGAAGTTTGTATTTCCTGAGATAAGGTTAGATGAATGGATTGAAAGATACTCTCCGGGGCGTGCGCAACATCTGCTGATTTGTCATGATTGGCATTTCGTTGCGCACCAGCGATCATAAGGGCGCGGGCATCTAAGGCGCGATATATGTCGAGCGCAACAGTAGGTGATCTCTGGTCGTACAGTGGATGAGGCGCCTCAATAATAATATTGCTCGCAGAATCCATACGAAAGGCGTAGAGTCCCCAGCCTTTTTGAATCGGACTTTGCTCCCGCAGCAGATAACTGACCGCATAATTATCACCGCGATCGACATAATAATTCAGTGTGTAACCATTTCTGGTTGCAAGGTTCACAGCCCGCGCTAAATCACCGGTGTTAAGGGTGGACACCAATTCTGCAAAATCAGCTTGTTCCTCACTCGTCGGGAGAATATAGCCTTCGCTTCTGGTGCGGGGCATGTTTTTTTCTAAAATGGCAATTTGGTTCCGAAGACTTCCTTTGGTCGTATCAAGGACTGATAAGGCAGTGGGGGTTAGGTTAGGATAGGTAATCGGAGGTGGAAGTGGGTTTGGATTTGGGCGAGACGCGCAGCCAGCAAGTGACAGTCGCATGATTACGGATAATAGATGAAACCTGCCCCAATCTCATTGGGGCAGGCTGGGTATATGAGTTACTTTCTTTTGATGCTCTTTTTGGCGGTTTTTGAGTTTGCCTTCGAAGCTCGGCCATTGGCTTTGCTCTTTATTAGAATCGCCTTTTTCTGTGGACGGTGCTTCAACGCCGCGTGTGCAGCAGCGAGGCGGGCAATTGGCACACGGAACGGTGAGCAGGAAACATAGTTGTTACCAATGAGATGGCACCATTCAATCGAACTTGGGTCACCACCATGTTCGCCGCAGATGCCCACCTCAAGACTGGGACGAGTTTTTCTTCCTTCGGTAATTGCCCAATCCATCAGTTTGCCTACACCACCACGGTCGAGCGACTGGAAGGGATTTGTCTCGAGGATGCCTTGTTCCTGATAAGTAATCAGGAAGTTGCGTTCGGCATCATCACGTGAGTAACCGTAGGTCATTTGGGTCAGATCGTTCGTGCCGAATGAGAAGAACTGGGCGCGTTCGGCGACTTCACCGGCCGTGACGGCTGCCCGGGGGATCTCGATCATCGTACCAAATTTGTATTCAAATTTGACCTTCTTTTCGCTCATGACGGCCGCGGCGATCCGTTCGAGCCGGGGCTGGATCCACTCGAGTTCTTTTACAGTGCCAGTCAAGGGGATCATTACTTCCGGCTTAACGACGATGCCGCGTAATGTGCAGTCTGCTGCAGCTTCGAAGATGGCACGAACTTGCATCTCCACGATTTCAGGCATGTAAATGCTCAGACGCACGCCGCGCATACCCATCATCGGGTTTGATTCATGCATACCTTTGATAGCGGTGAGCAAGTCTTCTTTTTCT
>DATFQC010000420.1:0-2796 GCA_035264425.1 Anaerolineales bacterium | reverse complement strand
GCAGGGAAAACACGAACAACCAAAGTTTCTGGCTGGCATTGATGCACATGAGCAGCGTATTTTGCTTCGTCTTTTTCCCCCTGCTGTTATGGTCATGGAAAAAAGACCAGAGCTATAAAATCGACCGTCAGGGACGCGATGTGCTGAACTTTCAAATCACGATCATGCTGGTCTTGTTTGCATTCGTATTGGTACTGATGATCGGTCCATCCGTTTTCCCGATGGCCCAGGGCATAGTAAGGAATGCTTTCTCATTGTTCCCCCCGACGCTCATCCTGCTTATGGGATTATTTACAACCTGTCAGGCAGTGATGAACACGGTCCGAGCGCTTTCGGGTAGGCCAATTAACTATCCGCTTAGCATCCCCTTCATTAAATAAATGTAGTGATTTGATTTAGTTACGTCCGCTCCCCTCTCTGGTCCCCTACGTCTGGGTTTCGAGCAACATCAACTTGCTTTTTTCGATCAGCGTTCCCACCTCTGCAACTGCCTCCGCCAGAGTGATGCCTTCCACGATCGCCCATTCCTGACAGAGCACATTTTGCGTAGACTGCAGGAACGCCGCAATGGTCCCACTAATAGGTTTGTGGGCACCGTGGGCAGACAGATCGCGGACCACTTCACAGTGGGCAGCGATCGTTCCCTGCCGCAGACGGATTGATAGATCAGATTGGCGGAGGCGGGCATCCTCAGTCAGGGGTGAAGGATGAGATGACAAAACTTGGCGACAGCGGGTAATCTCACTTTTGACAGTTAATTTACGCAACCCGGAGTTCGCCAGATCGACGGGCACCCAGACGGTGCTACCGCCCGGAATGGAAATCTCATAATACCGGCGCATCAGACCGGGCTCGAATTCCCTTTCATCCAGTTTGACGATCTGTCCCACCCCGTATTGTGGATGAACAACCCTCTCACCAACCTTGAAGCTCATAATGGATTAATAACGCCGGTTGTTAAAACCGCCACCGCGCTTTTGATTAGAACCACCACGCTCTTCACGCGGACGGGCAACGCTCACCGTCAATTGGCGGTCGTCCAGGCTGTACCCATTGAACATACTGATCGCCTTTTGTACTTCACTCTGTGAACTCATCTCTACAAAAGCAAAGCCTTTGGAGCGCTGGGTTCCAGGTTCCTTAATCAACGCAACGGAGGTCACATTCCCGGCTTGCATGAATAACTCACGCAGGTTTTGTTCATTCGTGGTATAGGCCAGGTTCCCAACATACAATTTTGCTTCCATTCCAACTCCTTTACAGCCGTCAATGCTTAAAGAAAAAGCCGTCGCCCCAATATTGGGCTGACGGCAATCTAAGCACACTCGACCTTTTATAAGATAATTTCATTATATCACACGCAATAAATACTCCCTATCCTTGCCACACACCTGTCCTGACGAATGGGGCCATGGGAGACCACTGAGAGCGTAGAGATTTTTCCGTGAACTAGGTCTGTGCACGCCGTGGCTAAGAGATGGGTCATTTCAGAATGTGGTACACTGAATTGAACAGTTGAAATTAATAACTGGATTTGTGTGGTATCTTCGCCGCCGACCCTGTTATGGGCTGGCGGCTTCGTCTTTAACCCGGCATCGGAGAAAGTAGTAGGTATGGAATTCAAGGTCTACGTAGGCAATCTGTCAAAGGATACAACACAGGAGGAATTGAACACTCTGTTTGCACAAGCCGGGGATGTCACCGCGGTGAATATCATCATGGATTTCAAAAGAGGCGAATCCAGAGGGTTTGCCTTTGTCATGATGAGCGACCAAAGCGAAGCCGACAGGGCTGTCAGCATGTTCAACTCCTACTCCCTGGATGATCACCAATTGAGGGTAGACCTTGCCCGGCCCAGAGAACAACGCGGATTGAGCACAGCAAATTGAGATAAAGATCTGACAGACCCCGTATCCTAACGGGGTATTTTGTTCCCTTCGATCCACAATCCTGCACTGATTGAGCTGCCGAAAAGGCCTCCACGCTGCCAGAGTACACCTCTTTTGTTAGGTTGGTTTCACCCCAAAGAAAATTATGATGATCAGTTTCGACCTGAATACAAACATCTATCGGCCTCTTCATCAGGTCTTTAATTTTGTTGCCACGCCTGAGAACGATTTTCAATGGCAGTATGGAACGTTCGCATCCACCCAGATTTCCAAAGGCGAAATCGGTATAGGGACTGTTTTCCGCAGTGTGGGTCATTTCATGGGACATCGCATTGAAAGTGTTTATGAAGTTACGGAGTTCGAGTCCAATAGCAGATATGGCTTCAAATCACAATCCGGACCCATGGATTCGCATACTTTATACACCTTTGAAGTAATGGGGGGCAGTACAAAGATCAATATATTCACCCGCATCGGTCCGGGTGATCTACTCAAACCAGAGAGCATTGCGATTGAAAAAAAGGTTAAGAAGCAATACAGGGAGAATCTTGCCCTGTTAAAGGGCATCCTGGAAGCAGACCGAGTGGCAAACTCAGCAAAATAATCTCCACGTAGTGTTCGATCTGCCAGATCAATTCTTCTCCGCCTCAGGGCGGAGCTTTTATTTTTGCTTATTGTATTTGCCTCGATTTGGATATATCATATCTATGATTGCTGAAGACAAGCCAAAGGTGGAATTATTGTATTAATAGAGCACGGGCCAGTGCCAAGCTGAAAGGGAGAATAAGAAATGAAAAATGAACCTGCCTCCGTCCCATCGCCACAGGGGAAAAAATATAGAACAGCGATTGTTATGGGTGCCAGCATCGCCGGGTTGTGGACTCCGCGTGCGTTGTCAGATCACTTT
>DATFQC010000419.1:0-4213 GCA_035264425.1 Anaerolineales bacterium | reverse complement strand
GAACGATGCATCTTACAGCCCTAATAATGCCTTTGAAGGAGTGTTTAGCAAAGGCAACATTTATCAGGGAAACAAGGCCAGTCATTCGAATTATGGTTTCTGGCTGGGTTTCTCAAGCGACTGCACGCTGAAAGACAATCAGATTTACAACAACCGCCAGGCCGGGATCGCTGTGGAAAATGGTGTCAACTTCAATGTCATGAATAATGATATCCAAAATAATACGCACGGCATTTTAATCTGGACTCGCTCGTATGATTTTCTGAAAAAGATCCCCGACATGAATGCCACCAGCCGCGACTGGCTCATTGAAAAAAACAGGTTGATTCAAAACAAGAAGGCAATTCGCATTGCGGCCAACCAGGACCATGGAGTCAGAGGACTTAATGAGGGAAGTCATTCATTTGTTTCCCCTCACCAGCACATCATTCAGAACAACGAAATTCGAGGCAATATCATTGGGATAGAGTTGGAAAATGTAATAGACACCCAGCTGAATCAGAATGTCATGAATAATCTTGTCACTGATCTTGAAGAAAAATAAAGTCCTCGACTTCTAAGGAACGCTTTATGAACAGGTCACGGTAAGAGTAGCCTCATAAGGCTATCCGCTAGCCATTGTTTATGTCTCTCCTCGGACCAGCCTCGGTTTGTCTTCAACAGTGTAAAAACTTCCGCACTGGTAAGCGTCCAAACGGTTTCAGCGGCAGCTTCAGGGGTGAGTCCAGGGCGTAGCGGCCCGTTCTTCAGCAGGGCTCGGACAAAAGCCATCATTCCCTGCACACGAGCATTTAAGATATTCTTGAGCATTTCCGCAACCTCTGGCTCGGTCTTGGCAGCAACGTGCATGATATCGAAAAGAGGAGCCACGCGATGCATGATGTCGTAAATACCAGCGGCGAATAACTCAATCTGCCGGTGTTGATCTGCTCCTCGCAACACTTCCTGCTGTTCCCCGCGTTCCAGAAGGGGAATCGGTAAGTCATCTCCAACCAGCGATAATTCGAACAGCTTCGACAGGATTGCACGCTTGCTTCCAAACGCGGCATAAACTGTTTCTGGTGCCACGCCTGCGCTCTGAGCAATGGCGTCAATCGTGGCGCCGGCATAGCCGCGTTCAATAAATAGATTTCGGGCAGCCTCGACGATTTGGCGCCTGGTTTGAAGGGCCTGTTCTTTTCTACGGTTTGAGTTATAGGCGCGTTTGGTTCGTGTTTTCGGGGTCAATGTATCTTGACAATCCTTCTCTGATTTGATATATTGGATACACCATTACTGTATCCAATTCTGTTTCGCTTTATCAAATCGAGTTTAACGTACCTAAACGATTGTGTCAACAAAAGGAGATTCTAAAATGAATACCAAGAATGATCATGCTCAAGTAGTTATTAATCCATTCCTGATTTATATTGCATTTGGATTTTGTGCAGCCTTATTACAAAGATTCGTTCCCCTGCCCTTCATCGGCCAGCTAAGTGCATCCCTGATCGGGGTGACGGTCATGATCATCAGTTTCTTCTTTGGTCTGCCAGCCGTGATAAACATGCTGGCCGCCAAAACAACGCCCAATCCTAACCGCCCTACAACGGTGCTAATCTTCTCCGGACCGTATCGTTTTTCGCGCAACCCGATGTACATCGGATTAACTCTTTTATACGCAGGGCTGATGATGTATCTGCAACTCCCCTGGGGATTGATATTTCTACCCGTTGTGATTTGGCTCATCACCATCTGGGTGATTCTTCCCGAAGAAAAATATCTGGGACAAAAGTTTGGCACCGAATATTTGAACTATAAGTCTACGGTCAGACGTTGGATCTAATCGTTAAAACAATTCACGAGTCCTTCAATAAAAAATCACCATTGTTTAGCAAGCCATCGAAAATTGCTTCGATGGCTTTTGAATTTTCAGGCAGTAACTTCTCCAAATCAAATGACTTCAAGCGCGTCTGCGTGGTGCGGACAGAGGGCTCAAGGAAATCGCCAAAGGGCAACGATGTTCTGAACAACTGATAATATAAAAACCTGCGTGCGTTACGCCTGAATTCAGGCGGGATGTGAATCTTCTCTGTTTCAAGGAACTCTTCCATCTTTCTTCTTACTTCATCCACCGTCTGTGGGAAAAACACGGTTGGGTACTGTGTAAAGCGCGCCCGGCCTGCGCACAATACTGCTGCACCCATGATAGAAGCCTCCAGCCCAATGGTAGAGTTATAGACCATCACGAACTTCGAATTCTGGATCAATTCATACGAACTGAGCGACTCAGTTGGACTCACAAAGATGACATTCGGTTCTTTGTCCACGCCGCGGCTGGATACCCAGCCCTCCACCGTTTCCCGGCTGGACTTTCTCACGCGTAATTCATCGGGGTGGGCGCGGATGACAAACAGAGTCTCAGGATGTTTGCGAATCTCTTCCAGTGTTAGATCCAGCCAATCGAACATATCTGCAAAGACTGTATTGGCGTGCGGCTGGCTGGTATCAAATATGACGTTCGTAAAGATGGGCACGATCTGTTTGAATTTCTCCGTTTTTTGCAAAAAGGCTTCATCCAGGCCTTTCATATCAGCCCAGAACTTAATACCTGCCATTGTGAAATCGCCTTGGAAGCGTTTCGCCAGATAGGCATCCAGTTTCGCATTTTGCTCATCATTCAACTTAAACTCGTCAGGGATGTGGATGGGATAGGCGGTCGCTTCACCCTCCGTAAAAAAGGCGGAGGCAGGCTGCAGTCCCACTTCGTGAGTGATGACTCGAATACCGCGTTGTTGCGCAATATAACGCGCGGTCGCTTCAGGATAGAACTGTCCGTTGAACACGACCACCGCGCGCGGCTCTGTCTCATCCAGAAGTTTTGAAAACCTCCGGGCCACATTCCAGGCTGACAAAATATATTCGCTCAGAAGATACCGCGTATTTTCATCATCATTCAGATGATGGATTCGTAAAATCCAGCGCAAGCCCGGCAAACATAACTTCCCAAGAGGAATATGCCGCCATTCGAAAATCATGAGATCTTGCAAGGAGAGGCGCTCGATAGCTGCAGCCAGTTGTGAGTCGCGTTGATAATCAAACCAATGGACATGGGACGTGTGAGGCGCAACCTGTTTACTTGTTTCCGTGTTTTCCTGCATACCTGCATACAGCGTTCGTGATTGATAAATACAGGATTTACAGGGTGGTGCTTTATGAACATTATCGCGATTTGTCCCCAGCACACAATGACTCATCCCTGAATGACAGGCAAAATAAACGACGGGAATACCCTGCAAGCGCAGTGCCCAGGAGGCCAGCAAGTGGAATCCACTATTCCATGAAAGATCATCAATCCCTGTCGAGGCTTTGAAAAAAACAACCGGCGCGCCGGAAGGAGGAGGAGATTGACGGGTAACGCGTTTGGCAACCCGCGCGATTTTTCGATTATTGAGCCTGCGGACAAGTCCGCGTTGGATTCGTTGTTTAAAGAATTCTCGAAACATGAAAGATTTGGTTCACTGTTCAGAAATGTGATTTTGTCCCCAATCTTATCAGCAAATTCCCCGTTGTTATTTAAGGTATGTTCAATTTCTGCCCAATTGATAATGCAGAATCCACAACGATTTGATTGGCTTGCGCAATCGTCAGTGGGTCTATATCGCCAAATTGACAGGCAATTGTGTAGAGTGTCTCCTGCGACGTCGAGACCGTGTACTCCCTTGGATGAGGCCTCAATTGACGTTCAGCGGGAAATGATTTTGCGGTTTGAGGAATTTGTAAAACCGCTCCCTTCGGGAAGGTTGAGCGGCCCAAAAGTCCGTTCAGTGTCAGCAGTTCCTGGGGATCTACATTCAGCCGCCGCGCGATGCAGTAGGGATATTCTCCCGAGTGCAATGTATAGGTCACCAGCTGTGAAGTTGCTAGTGTTGGAGGCAGGGTTTCTTCTATTCCTGTCACTGTGATCAGCGGTGTTGAAGTTATAAGGGGAATTGGTGTAACGGTCGAAACAGGCTCCGTTTGAGTCGCCAGCCCAACCGTCCAGACGGGAGCGCTGGAAAGACCCGGCGTTCGAGTAAAAATCGGCCCGGAAGGTTTCGTAATTCTGGAATCATATTTTATGGTCTGATCAATAAAGTTAAAGAGCACGCCGGCCAAGGTCTTGCCCTGAGTAGAGGGAACAAAAATGGCAGCGAAAAACACCATCGCAATTGATATTGCAATGACTCGCTTGTTG
>DATFQC010000418.1:0-6055 GCA_035264425.1 Anaerolineales bacterium | reverse complement strand
CCGGACCCGGAAACGGCTGCCGCCAGACCAACGATTCAGGCAACCCCAGCGCTTCTCCCACCGCCCGGACCTCATCCTTGAACAAATATCGCAATGGCTCGACCAGTTCAAATTGCATATCTTCAGGCAAACCGCCGACGTTATGGTGCGACTTGATCCTTTCGGCCTTGTCTCGCTCCGGCCCGGAGGATTCAACCACATCCGGATAGATTGTCCCCTGTACCAGAAACCTGGGTTGACCTACTTGCTTCGCCTGGCCTTCGAACACACGGATAAACTTCTCCCCGACAATTTTTCTTTTTTCTTCCGGTTCAGTCACGCCCCTCAACCCTGAAAAGAACTCTTCACCCGCATCCACCGTGATCAATTCAGCCTGCAAATGATTGCGAAATGCCGCAGCCACTTCTGCCCCTTCATTCTTCCGAAGCAGCCCCGTATCTACAAAGACAGCCACCAATTGATCCCCAATGGCTCGATGAACCAGCGCCGCCGCGACCGAGGAATCCACGCCGCCACTCACCCCTGCAAGGACTCGTTCCTTTCCAACTTGGTTTTGAATCCGCGCCACCGATTCTTCGATGATGGAAGCCGGCGTCCAGTTGGGTTTGACGCCGCAAATTTCAACCGCGAAATGCCTGAGTAATTTTTCCCCGTTGGGTGTGTGACGTACTTCTGGGTGGAACTGCACACCGAAATATTTGCGCTTCATATCGCCCATGGCCGCGAAGGGACTGTTCCCACTTCGTGCCAACGCGATAAAGCCATCCGGAAGCTTAGTGATCCGGTCTCCGTGCGACATCCATACCTTGGAGATAACCTCTAGCATGGTGCCTTGAATCGTCGGCTCGATCTCGGCGGGACCATACTCACGTTGTGCGGACGGATCCACTTGTCCACCAAGTGCATGGGTCAGGGCTTGCATTCCATAGCAAATCCCAAGTATAGGCAGACCTGTTTTGAAGATGAAATCCTGGATATACGGCGCACCTTTTTCATACACGGATTTAGGTCCACCAGAAAGGATAAATCCCTTGGGTTGGATTCCGAGGATTTTTTCCATCGACGCGTCCCATGGGAATAACTCACAATAGACCTGCGCCTCACGCACCCGCCTGGCAATGATCTGGGCATATTGAGAACCGAAATCGAGAATGGCAATTGAGTCCATATTGTTGTGGAGTTTGAAAGTTTAAACAGCTTGCCCTGAGTGTGTCCAAGGCTTGGAACGTTGAACATCAGAGATCAAATGAAAATGCAATTGTGGAAAATCCTGGTACTCTCCACCATTGACGATCAACCGATAGGCAGGCAACTGGAATTCATTCACAAGGTTTTGAACTGTAGAATACAAATCGGTGAGAAAAGTTGTGTCTGTTGGATCAAGCTCTTTCAATGAAGTGACTGCTTTCTTTGGGACAAGCAAGACATGAAACGGATAGGCTGGCTTTGGATGATAAAACGCTATCAACGTTTCTGTCTCGCGTAATCGTTCTACAGGGATGGCAAAGCTCATATGTGCAAATATCCAGCCGATCAACGGAGCAAAAAGCCAACGGAATTTACGCATATAAATAGGTGACAGTCACTTTCGCAAACGGAGTGACGGTCATCTTATAAATTATGCTGGCTCGCCAAATACAATCTTGTCCTCTTCCATCGAGGTAATGCACGCCAGCGAATGGATGGGCACGCCCAGCGATTTCAAAACGCTACGTCCGCCTTCAAATGTTTTCTCGATCAGCGTCCCAATACCAACAATCCTTGAACCAGAGGCCTCAGCCAGCCGTGCCAACCCCAGGATCGTCTGTCCGCTGGCAAGGAAGTCGTCGATGATCAACACCTTTTCTCCATTGGCCAGATATTCCGGCGAGACAATTAACTCAACCATACGGCCTTTTGTGTGCGAGGGTGCGAGGGTCAGATAAACCTGGTCAGGCATGGTGATCGGCTTGGTCTTGCGGGCGTATACCACCGGCAAACCGAGATGAATAGCGGTCGTTACCGCCGGGGCAATGCCCGAAATTTCAGCCGTCAGTATCTTGGTCGCGCCGACCGACACGAAGAGCCGCGCAAATTCCCTGCCACACACATCCATCAAAAGAGGATCCACCTGATGATTGACGAAGCTGTCCACTTTCAAAATCCCGCCTCCCAAATTTTTCCCATCCCGAAGAATCCGTTCTTCCAATTCTTTCACCTAGGCCTCCATGACCAGACAATTTTCTCGCATTGTACCACTGTGTTAGAATCCCCCTTCGTGACCGAGAAACCACAACTTATTTTGGCATCCAATTCGCCGCGACGGCGCCAACTCCTGTCCCTGGCGGGCTGGCAGTTCAGTGCTTCCGCTGCAAATGTAGACGAAAGCGAATATCCGAACGAATCACCCTCCGATTACGTCTTAAGGCTTGCAGAAACCAAAGCGCGTGCTCTCCAAGCCGATGCTGATCAAATTATCCTTGCGGCTGATACTACGGTCGTGGATGGGATTGATATCCTGGGCAAACCCAGAGACAGCACCGAGGCCGTTGCAATGCTCACGCGTTTACGTGGGCATACACACCAGGTTTATACCGGAATTGCTCTGCTCCGCTTGAGCGATGGATTTCTCCTCAAAGATCTTTGTATTACTGACGTGCCTATGCGCGACTACTCCGACGAGGAGATTAATGCCTATGTAGCAACTGGCGACCCGCTTGATAAGGCTGGTGCATATGCGATCCAGCATCCGCAGTTTCATCCCGTGGAAAATCTGCAGGGATGTTATGCCAGCGTGATGGGACTGCCAATGTGTCATGTCATTCTTCTTTTGAGGAAATTGGATATCCAGCCAAACGCGGATGTTTTTGCCGGTTGTGAAACACTTTTGGAATATCAATGTCCGGTTTCTAGTGCGGTCTTGAACAATGAAATATAACCGGTCGCTCTGAGTGCTGTCCACACGCTTCGCGTGCTTCGCAAGAAACGGCGGCTGAGCATCATGCAATATTGAAAGGCAAAGTATGAAATTGTTTCGATGGTTGAGCATTATTGTCATCCTGACCTATCTCAGTGCCTGTAGTTCCACGGGGATTGGTGGCCCAATTTTTCCAACGAATACGTCCCTGCCGCAGCCTATTGTGACCATTTTTCCAGCGACGGATCCTTCTCCAGTGTTGAAAGCTTATCTCGACGCGTTCAAAGCCGATAACTACAACACAATGTATGGGTTACTCAGCAAGGTTAGTCAGGATGCCATCACGCTCGAGGACTTTGCCAAACGCAACAAGGACGCGCTCAATGAAATGAGCGCAGGTTCCTTTGATTATGAAGTGCTTTCCTCGCTAGTCAATACATATGCCTCAGAAGTATCTTTTCGTGTGACCTATCACACTGCGCTGGTGGGAGATATCCAGCGCGATATGGTCGCACGATTCACATTGGAAAATGATGAATGGAAACTTCAGTGGGAAGATGGTCTCATTCTCCCGGAATTGGCGGGTGGGAATGTTTTAAAAATGGATTACAACTCTCCCTCGCGCGGCAATATTTATGACAGGAATGGTGACGTCCTCGCGGCACAGGCCGATGCATATGCATTTCAGGTCATCCCCGGCGATGTGACTGAAGATAGCGAAGGAACGTTGCTTTCAGAGGTCTGGAATTTGTGCGGGATCAGTATGGAGGGGTTAGCCCAGGAGATCGCAAATACACCGGCCCAGTATGGGATTCCGCTGTGCGAAGCCTCGGACCAGGAATCGCAACGGATCCGGTCCATCGCGCCGAGCGGATTACAGTGGACAGATTACAACTCCCGTTATTATTTCGAACAGGGGGTTGGCTCGAACATCGTTGGCTATACTTCGCCCATTGGGGCCGAGCAGGTCGATGAGTACCGTCGACGCGGTTATGCTTTTAATGAGCGCATCGGTGGAGCAGGGATTGAAAAATGGGCAGAGGATTATTTAGGTGGCAAGCACGGCGGCACCTTGTATGTCATCAATCCATCCACAAACCAAATTGTAACCAAGGTAGGTGAAAGTCAACCTACGCCTGCCGACTCTGTGTATTTGACGATTGATCGCAACCTGCAATATTACACCGAACAGGCCATCAAAGGGTTCACAGGTGCAGCCGTAGTGCTCGAACGCGATACGGGTCGCGTACTTGCCATGGCATCTTCTCCCAGTTTTGATTCAAATTTATTCCAGCCTGATAACCCAAACAATTCATTGCTCGGTGATGTACTGAATAGTCCTTATCAGCCATTGATCAACCGCGCTACGCAGGGGCAATATCCACTTGGCTCGGTGTTCAAGCTCATTACAATGGCGGCGGGCATGGAAAGTGGTTTGTATACGGCCGACACACCGTTTGATTGTGAATATAATTGGACAAAGTTGCCCGACCGCGTGCGGCATGATTGGACCTGGCAGCACTGTGAGGATAGAACAGCAAGAGGACTGGAATGTAACACGCCAGATAGTACGCCTTCCGGCCTCCTGACTTTGCCAGAAGGCCTGATGCGTTCCTGCAATCCCTTCTTCTGGGATATTGGCTACACTCTGTTTCAAAACAATCGCTCCAATGACATCGCCAATATGGCCCGCGCCTTCGGACTTGGAAGTCCCACCGGGATCGAACAGATCGAAGAGAACGCCGGTCAGATCAATGATCCGAATGGGGATCCAGTTGAAGTTGTAAATCAGGCCATCGGTCAGGGAACCGTGCAGGTCACGCCGTTGCAGGTTGCCCGCTTCATCGCCGCGCTCGGCAACGGTGGCACTCTCTATCGTCCACAATTGGTGGAGAAGATCGAACCTGTGGAGGGTGGCGCAGCAGTATTGGGCTTTAAGCCCGAAGTGGCTGGCACGTTACCTATTCAGCCGTTCCGGATGGACGTGATCAAACAGGCCATGATCAATGTCGTGGAAGATAAGCGCGGCACAGCGAATTTCCGGTTGCGCGGACTGCGCATCCCGGTCGCCGGCAAGACAGGCACCGCTGAATCTGGTTCTGGTCTGCCGCACGCCTGGTTTGCAGGCTATACAATGGCCAGCGAGTCGACCGGCAAGCCGGATATTGCAATAGCTGTCATTCTCGAAAATCAGGGGGAAGGTTCAGACTGGGCTGCACCGGTGTTCCAACGCATTGTTGAAACGTATTACTTTGGCAGACCCCAGACTGTTCTGTGGTTTGAATCCACGTTTGGCGTGACAGAAACGCCAACGCCTCTGGGCGGGATTCCCACCGAAACACCGAAGCCATGATGATGAGTCACAAATAACAGCGTATACAGGAAACATTTGGCAAGCGAACAAGCTCTACAAGGATTAATTATCAAAGCCCAGTCTGGTTTCTTTACCGTTGAAACCAGCCAGGGCTTTATCGTTTCTCAATTACGAGGCAAGCTGAAACAAGGCCGGGCCACCGGTGATATTGCATCAATTGGGGATAACGTCCGGGTCACGGTGTTGCTAGATGGAAGCGGGGTGATCGAAGAGGTCGAAAAGCGGAAGCGCGCCATTGTCCGGCTTGACCCGAGACCCCAAGGCGATTATCAACAGGTGCTGCTGGCGAATCCAGATCAGGCGGTCTTCGTTTTTGCGTGCGCTCATCCGCAGCCAAGATTAAAAATGCTGGATCGTTTTCTGGTGATTGCCGAAAAACAAATGATCCCAGCAGTCATCATTGCAAATAAAATTGATCTTGTGGACGATGCAAAAAAGATTTTTGGCTTGTATGAAACGATCAATTATCGTGTGTTGTACACGTCCACAAAAACCGGCGCAGGGATTGAAGAATTAAAATCAGTTCTGGCAGGCAAAATCAGCGCCTTCGCGGGCCCCAGTGGTGCAGGAAAATCCAGTTTGCTAAATTCGATGCAGCCCGGGCTTGGGCTGGCGGTCAATGAGATCAGTAAGGCAATGGACAAAGGCAAACATACCACCGTGACACGCCAGTTGTTTCCGCTGGAGGGCGGTGGTTATGTGGCCGATACACCGGGCTGGAAGTCGCTGGCGCTGTGGGATACTGAGCCAGAGGAGATCGACGGATATTTCCCTGAACTGCGCGA
>DATFQC010000417.1:0-5920 GCA_035264425.1 Anaerolineales bacterium | reverse complement strand
CCTGCGCGAACATTCGCAGGCAAAATTACAAAATATGCTCTTTGTGATTGCCAACGCAGAGGATTTGCCGAAGGAACTAAATGGACTGATCTCGCACATCACCATCAATTTCCCATGGGGAAGTTTGCTTGAGGGTTTGCTGACTGGCGACTCAGGCTTGATGCGCGGACTGGAGGATCTCTCACGTTGGAAGACGTCCGTTGATTTGAAACTGAATGGTGGTGCAATGGCTGAAATTGGAACGACTCTTGAAGCGGGGGCAGAAAAGGTTTACAACAACCTGCTCTGGTCAGGCTGGCAGATCAAGAGTCCTGCGATCATGACCAGCAACGCTTTGCGAAGTTTCCCAACCACATGGGCAAAGCGCTTAGCCTTTGGACGTGACCCACGCGCCGTTGCAATGAGCGGATGGCGGTCTTTAGAGCGGACAGATCCGATTAAACAAGTATCTATCTTAAACTTGTAATAAAAAGTCAGGCGGCTGGATTTTTGTCAGCCGCCTGACACTGTTATACGCTGAAATATTTAAAACTGCAAAATCAATTGCTCAAAATGGGCACGCTTTTTAGCGAATAACTTTTCACCACACTTTTGCTATTGATTTCCCTGACTAAGCTAGGGGTCTGCTGGGCTGTAGTGACATTTATCTCAGGAGAAATTTCTTTGTCTATCTAATTTGAAAGTTGGTTTGCCTTGACATCTGACCAAAAGAGCGTAAAATCCTTCCGTTTTGGAAATATTTCAGAACGGAAGGATTTTATGTCTATAGAGCAAACAGTTGAACAATTTATCGACCTAGTCCAAAGATATATTCGCTTGAGACCAAGATTGATCCACCCAGAACACATAGTCCAATTCAGGAAAAAAATGGCCTCGCTTAAAAACTCTGGCTACGGTTCCGAAGATCATGAGTTTCTCTTTCGCATCTTTGCGCTGTTATCGCAGAATCAGGAACCTGTAACAATGAGTGAACTCAGCTCAACCTTGAATGTTCCTATGAGCACCGCCACCCGTATAGTAGACGGACTGGTAAAAAATGACATGGCAGAACGTGTCAACGATTCTAACGACCGTCGAATCGTACGTGTGGAAATGAGCAAGAATGGACGCGAGCTATATGAAATGGGAATGGCTTATAACAAACAGCGTATTGCGAAACTGTTGAAGGATTTTACAGCCGAAGAACAGGAACAACTATTGAAACTTATGAACAAGTTATTCGATGCGCTCTTGAATGAGAATTAAGAAAATGCATTGCTTTTATAGTTTATCCCTCAAATGGGAAGGAGAATTTTATGAGACGTTTTAGAGCATTAATAAAAAAGGAAATGACCCACATGCTGCGCGACCCGCGTACGTTGGTATTTATTTTCATGATGCCAATCATGCAGCTAGTATTGCTCGGCTTCGTAAACAACACGGATATCCGGAACGTTCCAACCGTTGTTTTCAACCAGGATAACAGCCGCGCCAGCCGCGCACTGCTGGATTCCTTCAATTCAACAGGATATTTTTCCTTTGATTACGCCGTTTACAGTCAGGCTGAAGTCAATGATCTGATCGACAGCGGTAAAGCCAGCGTTGGCATCATCATCCCGCCCAATTACGGTGCCAACCTTGTCACAGGAAAAACTGCGGATGTGCTGGTGTTACTGGATGGCGCGAATCCAACCGTCGCAGGCTCGGTCCTTTCGGCTGCGGCACTCGTGGGACAAGCACATGGAGCAAGTGTGCGCACGAAGCAGCTCTCCCTTCGAGGTCCGGTTGGAGCAGCCGGCGCATCCCCTGTAGATGTGAGAACCCGCGTTTTATACAATCCAGATTTGCTCAGCAGCTACAACATTGTGCCAGGCCTGGTTGCTATGATCTTGTTCCAGACTGCGACCAGTCTGACCGCATTAGCGATTGTCAAGGAGCGCGAACGCGGCACAATCGAGCAATTGATCGTTACCCCTATCCGCAGTTGGGAATTGATTATCGCAAAGATCATTCCCTATATCCTCGTTTCGTTCGCCAACACAATCCTTATTATGGCTGTTGGAACTTTTCTTTTCGGGGTTCCCATGCGTGGCAGCCTCATACTCTTGTTCTCGCTGGTCGGTCTTTACCTGCTGCCCACTCTGGGGCTTGGATTGTTGATCTCCACCGCGGCGCGCACGCAACAACAGGCTCAATTGATGACCATGCCTATTATGCTGCCATCCATGCTGTTATCGGGTGTGTTCTTTCCCACGTCCTCGCTGCCCGTATTTCTTCAGATGGTCGGCAACCTTTTGCCCCTCACCTATTTCGTTTATATCTTACGCAGTATTGTCGTTAAAGGGGTTGGACTAAATATGATTATGCCTCAGGTGATTGCATTGACTATTTTCGCAATCCTTCTGCTTGGCTTGGCGGCCAGGCGTTTCCAAAAAACATTAGATTAATACACTCAGGAGTATGCTTGTATGCCTAAAAGACTTTCTCGTATGCAGATGATAATGATCGTGGCGTTTCTCGCTGCCGCGCTTTATTTTGGTTTTCGCGTTTTCTCGAACAGGGATGATGGAAAACTACGCGCTTCCGGCACCATTGAAGCCGTGGAAGTAAATGTTTCCCCGGAGACTTCCGGTAAAGTGCAGGAGGCCCTGGCCGACGAGGGTCAAGCCGTTAAGACGGGTGATCCGATTCTTCGCCTGGATGAAAGCCTGCTCACTGCTCAACGGGCAGTTGCACAGAGTGGAGTGGATTCTGCTCACAATGCTTTATTGACAGCGCAAGGCGCCTACAATATGGCCCAGGCTCAATATGATGCGGCAGTCAGCTCCGCTCGTGCCCAGCAGGGTGCCGCCCGCCTGACGGACTGGTTGAGTCGTACCCCCGGTCAATTTGACCAGCCCTTATGGTATTTCAGCCAGGACGAACAAATTACTGCCGTCCAGGCCGAAGTGGATGCCTCCCAACAGGCTCTGCAACAAGCGCAATCCGATTTGGATCAGGTTGTAAAAAGCCTAAACAATTCCGATTTTGTGAATGCAGAGAGTCATCTGGCCGACACACGCATCAGCTATCTGGTTGCCAAATCTGTCCACGATCATGCCCAGGCGACAGGCGGCAAAGTCAATCCTGACGATATAAACCTGCCAAATTTGCCTGACTTTGCTCCTGCTTATAAGATCAAAATTCGGATTGCAAAAGGCCTTAGTAGTAACAGCGGTGATGTGATCGCATCGGCACAGGATGCCCTCGATGCTGCCCAGACTGAGTTGAAGGATTCCCAGCAAGCCTACGATGCACTTCTAAACACAGACGCAGCAGATCGTGTGCTCAAAGCCCGGGCTGCGCTCTCGGTCGCGCGCGAAAGACATGAAGTGGCGCTGGATAATCTGAGTAGGCTACAGACAGGCGAGTATTCGCCGCAGGTCAAAATTGCAGCGCTGGCATTGGATCAGGCGAAAAATGGTTTGCAGCAGGCACAGGGAGATGTCAACCAGGCAGAAGCCAATCTGGCATTGCTTGATACACAACTTAAGAAGCTGACGGTATATGCCCCCATGGATGGCGTGATTCTCACACGGAATGTAGAGCCTGGTGAGTTCGTTCAACCCGGTGCAGCAGCCATTACCATGGCAGATCTCAATGAATTGACCATCACCGTCTATGTTCCTGAAGATCGCTACGGCGAAATTTCACTTGGACAGAAAGCAACCGTCACGGTTGATTCCTTCCCAAATACAACATTTACAGGCACCATCTCATCTATCGCGGATCAAGCCGAGTATACGCCCCGCAATGTACAGACCGTACAGGGACGCAGCGCCACGGTCTACGCTGTGAAGCTGGAAGTCAGTGACCCCGAAGGCAACCTGAAACTTGGCATGCCTGCCGATGTGGTATTCATAAAATAACATGTCAAATGAAGTACTGCTTGAAACTGAAAATCTAGTCAAAACATTTGGGACATTTCGTGCGGTGGATGGACTCAATTTACAAGTCCGTGCAGGAGAGATGGTGGGACTTGTCGGTCCGGATGGAGCCGGCAAGACAACCGCCATCCGCTTGATGTGCGGCGCGCTCAAACCCACCAGCGGAATCGTACGTGTGGCAGGTTATGAAGTCCCCGCACAGGTGGAAAAAGCGCGTGAACAGATTGGATATCTTGCCCAACACTTTGGCTTATACGGCGACCTCAGCGTTCAGGAGAATATTGAATTCTTTGGTGAAGTCTTTGATATCCCGATTGACGAGCTAAAAGTACGCGCGGCCGAACTGCTGAACTTTGCCGGATTAGGCGATTTTACAGACCGCCCCGCCGCGGCCCTTTCAGGGGGTATGCAAAAAAAGCTTGGGCTTGCCTCCGCCCTTGTCCATCATCCCAAAGTGCTCTTGCTGGATGAGCCCACTGGCGGTGTTGACCCGGTCGCGCGTCAGGAATTTTGGCATTTGCTGATTGCGCTTTTGCGGGATGGTTCGGCCGTGTTGGTCAGCACGCCTTATATGGATGAAGCGATGCGCTTCAACCGTGTGATTTTTATGAACCACGGCCAGGTTCTTGCACAGGGGAAACCGCGTGAACTGATGAAACGCCTCGAAGGTCGCATCCTTGAACTGGATGCAGACGATCAAATGACCGCGCGCCAGATCGCTTTGGATGATCCCGAAGTGGAGGATGTTCACACCTTTGGGAATCACATCCACCTGCGGGTGAGTTCTGCGGAGGGACCCATGGAACGCATCCCCGTCCGGCTGGAATCTGCCAACATCCCGATGAGTCACATCATCCCGGTGCCTCCCACTCTGGAAGATGTATTTATTCACCTGATCAAAACAGAAGGAGTGGATTATGGATAGTCTGACCCAGAGCGTTCCGCTTGAAGTTCATGGATTAACAAAGAAATTTGGTGATTTCACTGCGGTGGATCATGTCTCGTTCAGGGTACAGCCCGGCGAAGTGTTGGGCTATCTTGGTCCGAACGGGAGTGGAAAAACAACGACCATCCGCATGCTGTGCGGCTTGCTAACTCCTACTGAGGGTGCAGCCAGCATTATGGGTATTGACGTCTTCAAGCATCGCGAACAAATCAAGCCGCTGATCGGGTATATGTCACAAAAGTTTTCACTGTATGACGATCTCACGGTGCTTGAGAATCTACAGTTCTACGCGGGTGTATACGATCTATCCGAAGCAGAGGAGAAGAAGCGCATTAACGAAATTCTGCATCTGGCAGGGTTGGAGAAGCGGACTGAATCCCTCACTGTTGAATTATCCGGTGGATGGCGACAACGCCTCGCGCTTGGATGTGCCATTCTCCATCGTCCAAAGTTAGTGTTCCTCGATGAGCCTACCAGTGGCGTTGACCCTGTGGCACGCCGTGAGTTTTGGGATTCAATCTATGAGATGGCTTCACAGGGAACGACCATCTTTATCACTACACATTACATGGATGAAGCCGAACACTGTAACAGGGTCGCGTTCATGTATCGCAGTAAGTTAATGGCACTGGATACACCTGCGGCCTTGAAGTCCAAGTATTTGCATGGCGCGGCCTGGGATTTGGCAGCAGAGCCATTGCTTGAAACTGTTGATGAGTTGAGTCGGACCGCAGGCGTCGCGCAGGCGAGTCTACACGGCGATCGTGCCCATGTCATTCTAGACTCCACTCAATGGTCGCCGGAGGGCCTGACAAACTATCTCTCAGGTAAAGGGATCACTGTCAATTCGATAGAAACGGTTCAATCTACGCTGGAAGATGTGTTTACACTACTGGCACACCGCGGCAAAATGGGTGAAGTTGTTTAAGAAAAGGGCGAGACGTAATAACGTCTCGCTCCCTGTGTCTTCTACTTCAACACTTTCAGAACATTCCTCCCCGCCGCACCGCTGACACCCCCTCCGCCGTGGACTCCGCTTCCGCAGAGATATAAATTATCAATCGGTGTC
>DATFQC010000416.1:0-4159 GCA_035264425.1 Anaerolineales bacterium | reverse complement strand
CCATGCAGATACACGATCCGCACGTTGGCGCCGAGAGATTTTTCCTCCGGCCCAAATAATGCCAGAAGAGCAATTACAATTACTGTACTGCAGAACAATGTAAGCGGCGATTTGAATCGAGACATTGGACGATTTTACTCTACAATATCCAAGACCTTAAAAACGGCGTCCAACCACTTTGCATTCCGCCAATTGAAGCGAGATTTATGACTGAACAACCGCCTGCCAGTATTGCTTTAGACGAACTGAATATTCCTCACCAAGTCTTCAAACATGAGACCCCTGTTACCTCGTTTGAACAAGCTGCCTCGGATCGTAATCAGCGACCTGAGCAGGTGGTACGCAGTATTCTTTTTCAAATTCGCCCTGAAGAATTTTTGATGGTACTGGTGGCGGGACGTGAACAAGTGGACTGGAAGAAATTACGACAGTATGTGGGAAGGTCCCGGGTGCGGATGGCAACAGAGGAGGAAGTACTGGAAGTGACAGGCTATCGCATTGGGACAGTGAGCCCATTTGGGTTGAAGAATCACGTCAAGGTTCTAATCGATGCGAGCGTCTTTAAAGAAAAAGAAATCTCGGTGGGCTCCGGAGTCCGCCACACGGCGATCATTATGAAAAGCGCAGACTTGCATCAAGCATTGAATGAAGCGGAATTGGTTTCCCTGCTCAATTAATCTTGACAACATGCTGCGGCTCAAGTATTATCAAATATAATAAGGTCTATAAGAATACTAGACTTTCCAGGCAACCATGAGACTTTCCAAACGCGGTGAATACGGTTTAAGGGCAATGATCGCTCTGGCAGAACCTGTCAAGAAAGGCAGCTTCCCTGCCATGCTGCAGATTAAGGAGATCTCGGAACACGAGCAGATCTCCCCCAAGTTTCTCGAGCAAATCCTTCTCACACTTAAGAACGCTGGGCTGCTTCACAGCAAAATGGGTGTCGGCGGAGGATATTATCTGGCCAGACCCGCTGGCGAGATCACGCTCGGTCAAATCTTCCGCATTTTGGACGGGCCTGTGGCTCCGATCAGGTGCGTGAGTCAGATGGCCTATGAACCCTGTGGTTGCCCCGATGAACAGACTTGCGGCTTGCGTCTGGCAATGAGCGATGTTCGCAATGCGATTGCAGATATTCTTGATAACACCTCCCTTGCCGATGTCACCAAACGACAAAATGACCTACGCAAAAAGCTTGTTCTCAATTAGTTGACAGAAACGCGCGTCTCAACGCGCTGTTTTTTTATGTCAAAAGTCTACTAGTATTATAGGCTTTATAATACATGAGCAGAAGAGGAGAAAATTTGAATAGATTCACCATCCTAGCATCCCCTTATTGTAATTGCAGCCCATCTCATGACCAAATGAGCTGCGACTGTCGATGAAACTTATGAGCAATTTCATTGCCAGAACTCTTGACTCGCCAGCTTTGCAGGAAATGACAAATTTGCGGGGCAAAAATCTGAAAAATACGAATCGTGAGTTAAAATCCTATGGTCAGCTTACACAGAAGACCCCCAAGACTAAGGATCATATGTCAATAATTTTAGACCAGCTCACGAAACGTTACGAGGGCCATCCAGTTGTTAATCGGCTTTCTCTAGAGATCGCAAATGGCGAGTTTTTTGTGCTTATCGGGCCCAGTGGCAGTGGGAAAAGCACCGTCCTGCGGATGATCGCGGGCCTGAACTCCGTTGATGAAGGGCGTGTCATTTTACATGGCCGTGACGTTACCTTGGCCACCCCACAACAACGCGGCGTCGGATTTGTCTTTCAACATTACGCTTTATTCCAACATATGTCGGTAGCAGATAACATTGAGTTCGCGTTGCGCGTCCGCAAAGTGCCGGCGAATGAACGCCAGAAACGGCGCGATCAACTCCTCGAGCTGGTTGGTCTCTCGGGGCTAGGCGGACGTCTTCCCGATCAGCTTTCGGGTGGACAACAGCAACGCGTCGCTCTCGCCCGGGCTCTGGCTCACAAACCCGAAGTGCTACTACTCGACGAACCGTTCGGCGCGCTGGACGCCAAAATCCGTGTCGAATTACGCCGCGCATTGCGAGGCATTCAAACCGAATTAGGCATCACAACGATCTTTGTCACGCACGACCAGGAAGAGGCATTTGAATTGGCCGACCGTTTGGGCGTGATGAACTTTGGCCGACTGCTCGAAGTTGGGACTCCTAGTGAGCTTTACCAGCATCCTCAAACGGAATTTGTGGCAACGTTTCTTGGAACAACAAATCTCATGGTCGGCGAATCGACCGCGGAAGGTGTTCAGGTTGGCCCGGTCGCTTTTCCGGTCAATGCCGATTCAAAACGACTTGAACAAGCCTCTAGTACCCAGCGGGTGCAGGTACTCTTTCGCCCAGAGGATGTGACCCTCACGTTACCAGAGGAAGCCTTAGACGCACCGCAGCTCGGAACGGGTGAAATTGAAGGAAGTACGTTCTCAGGATCGGTTGAACGATTGCGTGTGCGGATGCCGGCCATTCCAGGTGTACGGCCCATTGCCCCACCCGTGGCATTTGGTGAGGATGCGGTCCTGATCGAGGCGGCTCGTACACAGGATGTAGCGCGTCGCTTTCCTCTCGCCCCGGGAGATAAGGTCAACGTAGGGGTTCGGCGAATTCATGCCCTTGTCCACCCTGGCTTAAGCTTTTTGATCCTCACCGATGGCTCTGAAGCCTCCCAGGACGCCTTGGATTTGGGCGGCCAAATCGCCCGTCTCGCTCATGCCCGGGTAACCATCTTAAGTTACGGTCTGGAGGCAAATAAGCATGAAAGCCATTTACAGGAAGCCAAGGAAAAATTAGGCAGTGGGCTTGCTCAACTGGAAGTGCGCTCAAGCCCGTACTCCCCCGATGTTGCTGTCGCACAGGAAGTGGAACGCCGGCCGTATGACCTCGTTATTTTAGGTATTAGCGGACTGGCCTCTGCCAATCGTGTCCCTCTGGCCGAAAAAATTTTGAGATTGGGCGATCATCATCTCCTGCTTGTGCCTGCTGAACATGCGGAACCCGCCAATGCACTGGTCTGTGTGATGAGCGGTGAACCTGGCAAGGAAGATGTACTTTTTGCCGGTCGTTTCCTGCGCCACTTAGGGGCACACGCCACATTAATGTCTGTCATTACCTCCAGAAACGATAATGAGTTGTACAATCGGGCGGAGCGCTTTCTAACGGGAGGGATCCGAACCTTGGAACTCTTACGAGTCCCTGCAGAAACGGTGATTCGGACCGGCAGCGTGCATGATGAAATCGATCGCCAGATGAAAGAAGGCGAGCATGACCTGCTCATCCTGGGAGCACCGCTCCCACACGGAGGTGACAAGGTCTCACTGGAAGGAGTCGTAGGTCAAATCATGAAGGAGATGACCACTCATCCAGTTTTGGTCGTTCATTCACGCTATGTCGCACCAAACATTCGACGGCTGACTGGGGACGGACGTTTTTAATAACCTATAAAGATTACTCAAATATTTATGGAGAGAATGCATGAAAACAAGATTTCTAAAACCTTTGATCATTTTTATTGCGATGAGTCTGCTGGCAGCCTGTGGCGGACAAGCAACTGCAACATCAAGTAACACATCGAATGGAAAAGCTCCGGTCAAGTTGATCCTCGGAGCATACAGTACACCCCGGGAAGCTTATGGTGAGTTGCTCCCCATCTTTGCTGCGCAATGGAAAGAGAAGACCGGACAAGAAGTGAGTTTCGAGGAATCCTACCTCGGCTCGGGGGCACAGGCGCGAGCGATTAACGAAGGCTTTGAGGCCGATGTCGCGGCGCTATCTCTCGATGGCGATATCAAGAAAATTGCGGATGCTGGTTTGATCACGCATGACTGGCATATCCCGCCCTACAACGGCATGGTCAGCACCTCTGTGGTAGTTCTCGCGGTCCGAAAAGGGAACCCCAAGAACATTCACGATTGGGCTGACCTGGCACAACCCGGACTGGAGATCCTGACGCCCGATCCCAAGACGAGCGGAGGCGCGCAATGGAATATTTTGGCTTTGTTTGGAGCTGCACTGCGCGGCCAGGTTGAAGGTGTTGCGGCGAACGATGAAGCCGCCTCCACTGAGTTTCTCAAGTCTGTCCTTAAAAATGTAACCGCGTTCGACAAAGGCGCGCGTGAGAGCATTACCAACTT
>DATFQC010000415.1:0-11140 GCA_035264425.1 Anaerolineales bacterium | reverse complement strand
ACGCGAAGCGATGAGGATCGGGGCAACGGGTAATTCCATTGATGTGATTTCGCGCGAAATTCTCGTGGACTCCGGTTATCCTGAATATCAACATGCACTTGGTCACCAGCTTGGACGTGTGGCACACGACGGCGGCGCGCTGCTGGGTCCGCTGTGGGAAAAATATGGAGACTCCCCAAATCAAAAACTGGAGGCAGGTCAGGTCTACACCATCGAGCCCAGCCTATCCGTACCGAATTATGGACATATTGGCTTGGAAGAAGATGTGGTGATCACTGAAAAAGGTGCGGAATATATCGGTGAGCCCCAAAGAGAAATCGTGTTGTTAAAACGCTAACAAGGAGACTTGACGGCAGACAACTGATTTGCGACCATTCTTTTAAGCAAAAAGACTTGGCAACTGCGCGTGAGCGGATTATCAAAAATAAGGAATGCTATATTCAAATTATGAAATAATTCACTAGAAGCATGGTTTAGCCCTGCTCGCTTTTGTGCTGGATACGGTTGCGGGCCAGCTCCGTAACACTATTACAAGGGGTCATCATTCTGACAATATGGATTTAACAAGAAGGAGTCCAAATTCTGGAGGCTTTAGACTCCATTAGACTTTATTAAAATAATTCTCTTCCACATCCTTCCAGGTTTCATCATGTAATCTCATATATTTCGTCAGAATGGGGTGTACCCGCGCCATTTCTTCATAGATTCTTTGCGCAATTCGCCGAATGGAGAAATGTGCGTTCGCTGCCGAGCGCAATTGACAAAACGCAAATGCTTCACGCAAATTGAACTCCGCTAACACGCGGCGGTTGAATCCGTTTGGGACAACATACTGTGCAACATGCGGATTGAGCCGATACAACTTTTCATACATCTTTGTTGCAGACTCCATCGCCATTTCATACTCTGACCCAAAGCCTGCTTCCGTGATGAGACGAGGTATCGTGTAACCCAACCGCGTGGTCAATTTCTGCGGGGTCTGCGTCATTATGCGGTGACGTTTGAATTCTGCATAAGCACCCTGATCCATGACCAGATCAAATGTGTAGTTTGAATACTCCAGCTCACGTAGTGGAGTATCAAATTTGCTTAAACGACCAAGCAGGGATTCAGCGATTTTTGTCTTTTCCTCATCATTCAAAGCGTTGATATAAACCAGTGCGGCGGCGTAACTCATTTCACCAAACCGATACAATGCCGCAGCCAGTATTCTCTTCTCACCCTCTTTGTCATAGTCAATTAAAGTGCACCATTCATTTTCTGGAGAGACAGGATGACTTGTGTCTTTACTATTGAATTCATTGATCGTATCTGCCAAATAGGGAACAGCTTCTGCATACTTCACCAAAGTTGGCGTTTCTCCCAATGCCACTTCCTTAACTTTTTCACCGATCTGCCGCACCTCCTCCAATTCATGCGATAACATCTTACGGATCATATTCTCAAGCACGCGGGCATTCGCGGTCATACCTACGTTTGCAAGAGATGCAGCGGGCAAAATGAAACGACATACATCCACATATTTCGAGCGGATGCGGCGATCCCAAGCCTCATCCTTTTCATTCTCGCGGCGCGGGAAACGGGCACGGATGAGACTTCGTACAGGCTCCAACGAATCAGCATAGGTCTTGAAGAGAAAATGGATCGTTTCCACATATTCATTACAAAGCAGATGTCCCACTTCGCGTAATTCGGGCGGAATCGTAAAGTCATCTGATCCCCATTTTTGATAGCGCGTCGATTTTTCGGTATAAGAAGCCAGCCGGTTACCCTCGATGCTCTCGATGGCAAGACGTGAAACATTTTCAAACGCGATATGCAGGACAGCATGTTCTGCTACCGAAGCATGACCATATCCCACCACCCATTTCTCGTGGAACTGCGCAGATTTTTCATCACTGAGTTCAGCAGCAATCGCACGAAATGATTCAGGTGAGCGTGAGGTCCTGGCAAAAGCCACAGCAATTGTTTCGGGGCTAAGCGCTCGTGGGGAAAGCAGGTAAATTTCACGTTCAGGCATAGGGGTCTCCTCAGAAAAAGTCTGGCAGATTATAAAACAATAGCGGCTTTTCAGCCGCTATTGTTACTTAAAATCCTTTTGGTATCTTCAACATCCCTCCATATTTGTTCCAGCAGTGTCTCTACTGAATCAAATTTTAACTCATCGCGCAAACGCGCAACTAACTCAAGCTGCACATCCTTCCCATAAATGTCTTCATGAAAATCAAGCAGGTGAGCCTCTACATTTGGAGATTGTTTGTCAGGTGTGAATGTTGGGTTGGTTCCAATGTTGATTGCTGCCTGATACTTTTTATTCTTCAGAAAAGCCCAGCAGGCATAAATTCCCTTTGCGGGAATCATTTTGTCGTGTGAATACGAGATGTTGGCCGTTGGCACATCGATTGTTCTTCCCCGCCCATCACCATGGATCACAGGTCCATGCAAAGAATACGGACGTCCAAGCAGGCGCGCCGCTTCAGCAACATTCCCGACCTCGATCAATTTACGGATTTCTGTAGATGAGATTACGCCACTCTTGTCACTCAAGGCTGCTATCACTTCGACATTATATCCAAGTTCAGAACCGATTTCGGTCAAGCGCGCCGCATTCCCTTCCCGTCCCTTGCCCAAAGCAAAATCGTAACCGATCAACAAATACTGGAGTCCAAGCTGCTGAGTGAGGCGTGACATAAAATCGTAAGCCGTAACGGTTGAAAGCTCTCTCGTGAAGCGCTCCGTAATGACTACATCCACGCCTAATTTCCCAAGCAGATCAGCCCGCTCATCGGGCAACGTTAGACACTTAATTTCATGCCCACTTAAAACGGAAGCCGGATGAGGATCAAAGGTTAAAACAACAGCAGGCGCGTCATTAGTATGAGCGCCTGTTGTAAGCTTCTTGATAATCTCCTGGTGACCACGGTGGACGCCATCAAAAACCCCAATGGTCAACCAGGAATCTTGTAGGTTAGCTTCTTCCAGGGAGCGGTAATGTTGCATATTTATAAATGCTCCCAGCGCCATTCCTGGCGCTGGAAAATATCAGTCGTTTGATTTGAGCAACGATTCTCTCAACAAGACGCTGAGAGAAGCTTGATTTACTCTGAAGTGAAAAACACTTTCTTTGGCTGCCAGGCCGGGTTGCCATCTTCACCCTGAACCGCTTCCATGAGTGCAACCAATTCGCCCTGCGTGCTAACACCACGGACACGATTTCCAAGAGGCGTATCTTCTTCCGCCTTGACCCGATGTCCGTGACGAACACCTTCTACATCATCAGGACTCAGCTCAAGGGCGGGCCAATCGCCCAGGGCTTCTGCAGCAGGGATCAGATATTGATACCAATTCCCAGCGTGGAATGCCTCCTGCAGCTTGCGCAGAGGCACGGCATCACGCAAAGAGAAACGTCCGCTCTTGGTGCGGCGCAAGCCAACGAGATAGGCACCACAACCCAGTTTTTCACCCAGATCATTCGCCAAGGAGCGAACATAGGTCCCGGATGAACAATGGACATCGATAACGACTTCAGGCGGTGCCCATTCGAGCACTTCGAGATGATGAACTGTAATCTTGCGAGGTTCCAATTCAACTTCTTCGCCCTTGCGCGCCATTTCATACGCCTTTCGGCCCTGGACCTTGACAGCCGAATATGGGGGCGGCGTTTGTTCGATCTCACCAATAAATGTTTTCAACACTTCTTCGAATTGCTGCTCTGTCACATTGATGGGCTGGTTCGTTGGAGTTACTTTGCCATCCGCATCGAAGGTATCGGTCCGGCCACCCAGACGGATAATGGCCTGGTATCGCTTATCAGACGCTGAAACATATTCACTTAATCGTACGGCTGGACCCACTAAAATAACAAGCACACCTGAAGCACGGGGGTCAAGTGTGCCAGTGTGTCCTGCACGGCGCAGGTTGGTTCCATTACGAATTGCCTGCACCACATCATGAGAAGTCATCCCAACGGGCTTATCAACTACCAATACCCCGGAGATCGCATTCTTTACATCTTGACTATTCACTTTCATTCCTCCTTATTAAGGCAATGACCAATTAATTATGACACATTAGTCTGAATTATAGATGAGAAACTATATAGACAACATGCCCTGCGTAGTCCTTAGTACCAACGGCTGAACTTCATTGAGCGCGCCCGGAATATCTGCTCCTGCCGCCGCCGCATGGCCCCCACCACTAAAATATTTCGCCACTTGCGATACATCAATCCCTGACTCCAATGCACGCCATGATACCTTGACATGATTATCGCTTTGTTCAACGAAAATCATACCTACTTTGTTACCCTCAATCGCTGAAATCATATTGATGAGATCTGCATCGTCGTTACCTCCATAACCCGATTTCTTTCGATCATCGAGTGTCAATGTGGCCCACACAATTCCATTCTTTTGTTCGAGGTGCGAAAGTCCAGCCCCCCAATATCGGGCAGCGGGAAATGTTTTTTTTACCAGCGCCTGCATGTATAAGTCTGTCATATCAGCACCAGTTTCCATCAACATGGCGCATAAACGTAAGGCAGAAGGATTGGTGTTTGAGGTACGAAAGCCAAGGGTATCAGTGACAATACCCGTCAACAGCGCGGCAGCGATTGGTTTTGTAATTTTATATCCCCATTGAGGCAAGTGTCGGGCAAGGATGGCAGCAGTAGCAACTTCTTCGGCTTCAACCAGGTTAAGCTTTCCAAAGTTCTCATTGGTTTTATGATGATCGATATTAATGTCTGGCTGACCAAAATTTTCAAAGGCTTTTCCCACACGCTTGAAATCGGCAGAATCGACTGTAATGAACGTATCATGCTCTTCGGTGGGTCGTTTGACAATTAGTTCACTTCCTTCCAAATGTCGAAAGGAGGCAGAAACGCCATCCACCAAAACCATTTGCACAGATTTTCCTACGTCGCGGAGAGCCAGACCCAGACCGAGCAGAGAACCGATCGCATCTCCATCCGGTCGGATGTGCGATGCGATCACTATATTCTTGGATTTATCCAGGCGTTCGTTGATAGCCCCGGTATTCCCTTCATTCATGCTATGTAAGTTCCTCGTAAAGTATCAATGTGTTTCCAGCAAGATACAATAGTTTATTGCTTTTTCCTTAATTCCGCAAGTACCTTCTCGATATGATCTGCATTTTCGGGTGTCACATCCCAATGAAAACGCAGACGTGGAAAGGCACGCAGTTCAACTCGTGAGGCTAGATTCCGCCTGATGAACCCGGCGGCAGATTCTAATCCCGCGAGAACGTCAGCAGAGCGTGAAACGCCCTCCACCGCAGAAACATAGACATCCGCATACGCCAGTTCTCGATCCACTTTCACATCTGTTAAATAGATTTGTTTCAGACGTGGATCACTGATCTCATGGATCAACATTTCTGAGAGTTCCTGCCGGATGCGATCCGCAATACGTTGAAGACGAATTCCTGATGGCATATTTATTATACCTAAGAGGGCCACAGCTCTCTCAATACTTAGGCTCCTGACTTTTCAACTATATAACAAACTAATTGGTCGCCCACTTGAATATCATTGAAATTTTTGAAGCCGACACCACACTCATAGCCTTCCCGAACTTCTCTTACATCCTCTTTCTCATGGCGCAAAGAGCTTAGGTCACCTTCATAGAGAATATCGGTGCCGCGATAGAGGCGGATTTTTGCGTTGCGTCGCAATTCGCCATCAGTCACGCGACAACCCGCTACTTTGCCAAACTTGGATGCAGTAAATACAGCCAGCACCTGCGCTCGACCGATGATCTTTTCCTTGGTCTCCGGTTCCAGCATACCATTCAGGGCTTTTTCAATATCTTCGGTCATGCGGTAGATAATCTCATAGAGACGAATATCCACGCCTTCCTTTTCGGCTAGACGTCGGGCTGAGACATCAGCCTGCACGTTGAAACCAATGATGATGGCATTGGAGGCGGAAGCAAGCATAACATCGTTATCGCCAATATTGCCTGTTTCAGAATAAAGCACCTTGATCCCGATCTCCCCCTCGCCAAGTTTATTCAATTCACTGACAATGGGTTCGAGAGAACCCTGTACATCTGCTTTTACGATCAAGTTCAGTTCTTTTGCTTCGCCGGACTGAACATTAGCAAACAAGTCTTCGAGGGATACTTTCTTCTTCGTCTGCGCCTGAGCCTTGGCAAGTGCCAAACGCTCTGCGACAATCAGACGCGCTTCTTTTTCCGAGTCAACAACTTCGAACAAATCACCGGCAGAAGGAACCTCATTGAGTCCCATCACGGCTACCGGCGTAGATGGACCGGCTTTCTTCACAGGCTTGCCTTTGTAATCTGAAAGAGCACGCAATCGTCCATGGGTAGTGCCAGCCACCACAATATTCCCAGATTCAAGCGTCCCGTTTTGAATCAGCAACGTTGCCATCGTGCCTTTGGATTTATCCAGTTCGGCTTCAATGACTGTGCCAATCACTTTGCCATTGGGATTCGCTTTAATAGAAGTATTGTCTGCCACCAGCAAAATTCCCTCAAGCAAATCATCAATCCCCTGCTTTTGTTTTGCAGAAACCGGAATGACCATCGTACTGCCGCCCCATTCATCCGGAACCAGTTCCTGTTCGGCAAGTTGCTGCTTCACACGCTCGGGGTTGGCGTTAGCTTTATCGATCTTGTTCATGGCCACGATGATGGGGACGCGCGCAGCTTTTGCATGAGCAATCGCCTCTCTGGTTTGTGGCATGACGCCATCGTCTGCAGCCACGACAAGCACCACAATATCCGCACCCTGAGCACCGCGGGCACGCATCTGTGTAAATGCAGCGTGACCGGGAGTATCCAAAAATGTAATAACTCTACCTTTATTTTCAACCTGGTAAGCACCGATATGTTGCGTAATCCCACCCGCTTCGCCGGCCGCAACATCCGTCTGGCGGATGGCATCCAACAAACTGGTCTTTCCATGATCTACATGACCCAGGATTGTCACCACGGGAGGGCGATTTATTAACTGCGCTTCATTTTCCCCAGCGATCATGCGACGCCACAACGGGACCTCGCCAGTCTCAACGACAGCTTCCTCTACAATTTCGGGGACAGCTTCAAAACCGTATTCGGCAACAACAATCGCGGCAGTATCAAAATCTACTGCTTGATTTATGGTAGCCATCACACCATTGGACATCAATTTTTTGATGAGGTCGATGGGACTCTTCTCAATTTTCTGAGCCAAATCACGGATTACGATGCTGCCAGGCAATTCAATTTTGTTTCCATTGCTACTCATAGGGCTACCTCCATATACAGACTTCAAATGAGCAATTGCAGGAAAGACAACCAACTCATTCGCCGGTGATAAGCCCTGTGAGCGATTCAACCGATCACATTTGGCTACTCACCAGTCCCACATTTTCTACCTCTGCCTCAGCGGGCAGAGTATTCATAAATTCTTCCAGTCGAGCGCGGTCAGCCTCTGTCAAGGATGTTTTCAGGGCATGACCCAGCGCACCTTTCAAGCCACGCTCCCAACATTCACGCCGGTCGTGCAAATAGGCTCCTCTTCCGGCGAGTTTACCGGTTGGGTCGATCTGCACTCCATCCACAGTCCTCACAAGGCGAATCATCTTCCGCTTGGGCAGAACTTCTCGGCATCCCACGCAGGTTCGCTGGGGCACGTGTTTTACACGCTGAACAGGTTTCTTAGACACCTTCATCTCAAGTCATTGCGAGAGCAACAACACCATAACCAGATTACCAATCTTCACCGAGTTCGTTGTCACCGCGCTTGTGCTTCTTGTGACCGACAACCTCACCGCGTTCTTCATCAAGCACTAACTCGACGCTCTTTTTCTTGCCTTTCTTGCCCTTCTTCTTATCAGCCGAGTCGTCATCTTCAGCACCGGGGGTCTGGAAGATTTCTGGCTTCATAGAGAAGAGTTCATCCAATGAGACGCCATCCTTGGCGTGCTCATCATCCTCTGATTCTTCGACCTTCCCCTTCGAAGGTGAGGTCTTCGATTCTTTCTTCTCCTGAGCTGGTTGCTCACCCGCCGGCACTTCCTCCACTGCAACTGGAGCGGGTTCGACAGCGGTGGCTGCGATTGTCGCTTCCGGTTGAAGTTGAGATTCGGGCTCGGCAATTGGCTCGGCTTCCGCTACAGGCTCTGCCACAGGGGCTTCTGGCTCCGGGAACTTGATCGCCGCAAACGATTCATCAATGTTCTGGATGGCCTTGGGGCCAATACCGGGCAATCCCAGCACTTTGTTCGCATCCATCTTCATGGACATCATCAACGCGCCGATGTTGTCAATTCCGGCTTCAACCAGAATATTGAAGACATGCTCCTTGAGACCAAGCTGTTCGAGCGGCATTCCAAACGCAGCAGTTGGAACTTCTGAACGGGCAGTTGTGACCTTTTCTTCTTCGGCGCGGGCCGCGTCTTCCTTGATCTGGATGGTGCGGCGCTCGACACGGTCAACGAACTGGCTCAGCATGGTAAATTCTTCCGGTGTGACGGGCCGATTCTCAGCCTTCTTCGCCAGCACTTCTTCAATCGCAGGAATAGACTCAACCGCGGCGGGCAAGAGCGCAGCCAACCCAGAATCACCCTGCAGCTTGCGAATCGCATCCCCCGCGGCTTCTGTAAGCGACTTGATATCAATACGCCAGCCGGTCAATTTCGCAGCCAAACGCGCATTCTGACCATCTCGTCCAATCGCAAGACTCAGTTGATCTTCATTGACCACCACGGTCGCGGTCCGATTGCCATCTACTTCAGCAAGATAAACGCCACTGACCCGCGCAGGACTGATGGCCTTGGAAATATAAACAACAGCATCCGGATCCCATTGGATAATATCGATTTTTTCATCGTGCAGTTCCTTGACGATGGCTTGGATACGGACACCCTTGATCCCTACACATGCGCCGACTGGATCAACACCCGCTTGAGTCGCCATCACAGCAACTTTAGCACGTGCGCCCGGCTCACGGGCGATTGCGCGAATCTCCACGACACCATGATAAATTTCAGGAACTTCATTCTCGAGCAAGCGCCGCAGGAAATTGCGATGCGCTCGTGAGAGGACAATTTGAGGGCCGCGCGAACCGTCTTTCACTTCCAGCACAACGGCGCGGACCCGGTCGTGCACTTTGAACCGTTCCCCTGGAATCCTTTGATTACCAGGCAGCACACCTTCAGCCTTCATATCGAGACCAACGGTCGTTGCCTGAGCATTTGTCGCTTGGACGATCCCACTGACGATTTCGCCCACCTGGCGTTCAAAATACTGCATTTGATTCGAACGTTCGGCCTCACGAATACGCTGTTGGATTACCTGACGCGCCGTTTGTGCAGCGACACGCCCAAAGTCCGCCGGGGTCGTTTCCACGACCACCATATCGCCAAGTTGCGCTTCCGCGTTGACCTTGCGGGCTTCATCCAGCAGGACTTCAGTCTTTGGCTCCTGCACATCTTCTACCACTTCCTTCTCAGCGAAGACCATGACCTTGCCAGTATCAGGATCAATTTTGGCTTCTACGTGCTGTGCTGTCGACGCGTTGACAGCCCGCCGATAGGCCGAAACCATGGCGGACTCAATCGCTCCAAGGATGATCTCCTTCGAGAGTTGTTTTTCTTCCAGCACTTCGTTGAAAGCCAGGGCGAACTCGTTCTTTGTCATGCTAATTGCTCCGTATACTCCTATATTACAAGCAGAAAAGTGGGGGTTGCCCACTTCTCGGTGCGTGCAGGGATCAGTTCGACGTGCAATGATATTCTAGCATAGGCGATTAAAACTTGCAAGATATAATAACCGCCATGTCTCAACGAAATCTCGATAAAGCCGCATTGCGCGGAGAACCATCCTATGTTTGGCGGGCCGGGCAGGAGCGCCGGCTGGAAATGATCGTTCAGGCCGCAGGGAAACGCCTAAAAGGGTGCGTTCTGGAAAATGGATGCGGGGTCGGTATGTACGTGGAACACCTTTCACCTTTTGGAGGGAAAGTGATCGGCTTGGAATATGATTTCGAGCGCGCCGCCGAAGCGCGGGCCAATTCTCCGCACATTATCAACGCGGCTGGCGAATTGCTTCCGCTCTCTACCGGGACGTTTGATTTGATTCTCAGCCACGAAGTGATCGAACACGTTCAGGATGACCGGGCCGCGATCCGCGAAATGATCCGCATCCTCCAGTCCGGCGGCCGTATTGCTCTCTTTTGTCCGAACCGTGGCTATCCCTTCGAAACCCATGGAATTTATTGGAAAGGCAAATATTATTTCGGCAACAAGTTATTCGTGAATTATTTGCCCCGCCTTCTACGAGACAGACTCGCGCCGCATGTACGCGTCTATTCAAAACGCGATCTACAAAAACTATTTGAAGGTTTGCCAGTTAAATTCATTGAGCGCACCATCCTCTTTGGTGCATACGATAACATCATTGCAAGATTTGGAATGTTAGGACAGGTTCTGCGTGGCACATTACAATTTTTAGAAAGAACGCCATTGAAGATATTTGGCCTATCCCATTTTTGGGTTATAGAAAAATTTTAGAGACAAACATGGTTGAAATTAAAACAAAGACGGAACTACTATTCGCACTTACCGATTCAAATCTTCGGGTTATTTACTGGTTCAGTGAAATCCCCACCGAAAAGTTCTTTACTCGCCAAGGCGAAGTATGGTCTGCTTCTGATAATATGGATCACCTGATCAAGTCCCATAAGCCTCTTGTTAAAGCTCTGAAGTTACCGAAAATTACTTTGCAAGCGATGTTCGGAAAGCCTCAAAAATCATCTATTTCTTATGAAGAACTCTGTCAAATCTATCGAGCCGAAATTGCAAAAGGCGCACAGGCCTCCGGGCGATATCTTCCCCATCAGGAAAATCCTGATGGAAATGCTGGCGACATAAAGAGGGATTTAATCTCACAATTTTCGAGGGCCAGCGCAGACCTGGTTTCAGTTGTTGAAAAGTGGGAGGGGAATGAACTAGACCAATACCTTGTGCCCCATCCGATACTCGGCAAGTTAACAGTTCGAGAAATGTTATTCTTTACAATCTACCACAACCTTCGTCATGCCAGCCAGGAAGGGGATTGAGAAATGAAAACCATAGCATGAGAGTTTCTTTAGAATTCGGAGAAAACCAGTA
>DATFQC010000414.1:0-16122 GCA_035264425.1 Anaerolineales bacterium | reverse complement strand
TGGTGTTGAGGTAACAATCTGGATAGAAGCCTTTATGGGTAGGGATTCTTGAGTGATTTTTGGAGAGGGAGGAGTGAGTGTGGTTTGTCTGCCGCAGGCAGAAAGCAATAAAATAAATACAATAAGAAGAAACAACAGGTGCGCCAATTGCTTTGCAATTGCATTAAATTGTTTAGTAGGCATAACGCCTTATTATACTATTCTGCTTTAAGGGTGATCTTCGAGAGCGTAAACTGTTTGAGGGCCTCTTCATCAATCGTGATTCCCAGGCCGTGACCGTTGGGTACATCAATCGTGCTATCGTCGTTCAACACAAAACGCTCGTTCGTAATATCGCGTTGATAATACCGATCTGAAGCCGAAATATCGCCTGGCAAAATAAAACCGGGCAGGGAAGCGATCGCTAAATTTGAGGCACGACCTACACCTGTCTCCAGCATCCCGCCACACCAGACTGGGACATTTCGCGCCAGACAATAATCATGGATCATAATTCCGTGACTCAATCCGGCGACACGCGCGGGCTTGATGTTGATGATCTTGCAGGCTTCCATTTCCAGCGCGTAACGGGCATGGCGCGGCGAAAGAATACTTTCATCCAAACAGATCGGCGTTTTGAACTCCGCCTGCAATTTGCGATGGTCCCAAATATCATCTTCGTATAAAGGTTGTTCGATCAACAGCAGATCCAGAGCATCCAGCGGCTTGAGCGCGTCGGCAGTTTCCAATGTGTAGGCAGAATTCGCATCAACTTGCAAACGCAGCTCGGGATACGCGCGTCGGACAGTAGACGTTTCGTCAACTTCGCGACCGGGCTTGATCTTGATCTTGACGCGACGATAGCCTTTTTCCAGATAAGACTCGACCGTTCGCACCAAGGCAGAGGCGGATTCCTGAATCCCAATCGAGACGCCCACCTCGACTTTGTCGCGTGTGCCCCCAATCATTTCTTTCAATGATGTGCCAGCCCGCTTTCCCAGCAAATCCCAGAGTGCCATTTCCACGCCCGCTTTGGCGAGGTGATGACCGCGAATCCCTTCGACACGCCTTTGGAAATCCCCAGCGTCAGTTACATCCTGTCTGAGAATGAGTGGCGCGACGAAATCCTTGAGAATATGCCAGGCGGTTCCGGCCGTCTCGTAGTTATAGCCCGGGTCACGGGTGGCCACACATTCGCCGTAACCCGTCAGCCCATCCGCTTGCAGCGTGATGAGCACGCATTGACGATCCGTCTCGCGCCCGAAGGAGGTTTCAAACGGCGCAACGAGAGGCATGGAAATATGATGGAGAGTGATGGAGTCGATTTTCATGGTTTCCCAATAGAATGAATGAGTGACGACCCAGGTCGTCACTCCAAGATTTACTCGATCTTGACTTCCCCCGGCTCATCCGCAGGACTGCTACGCTGGTCGTTCAATTTCAAACCGCGCAGGGCATCCTCCACACTGGTGCTCGCGTCGCGCCGCATTCCAGCCGCGGGTGTTCCGCAATAGGGACAGATATTCCACGGGAGTTCCATGAGCCGGTTGCAGTTCTCGCAGTTCTTCTTGAGCTTGGTGTGACAATTCGGGCAGACCTGCCAGTCATCTCTGACTCGGCGTTCGCAACCTGGACAAAGCGGCAAATCTTCCAGCGCCTGGAGCAGCGCTTCCTCTTCCAGAGTCCGCTGATATTCCTCTTCTAGGGTACGTGGTGGACGAAGGATGAGATAGACCAACACTCCCGGTAGATTGAGCACAGCCACAAGAAGGGTTGCCAGCGTTTGCACCAACGGATCGCGGGCACGCGTCCGAATGTCGCGATATGTCCAAATGACAAGGGAAATCCATAGCGCCGCCAGGAATGCTCCACCAAAGCCGGTCAATACCAGGATGAGATTGCTAAAAAACGCAGGATCAAATGTCATTGATGCCTCATTGAATATTATTTTATCACTAGGACTGCTGCGCTTGTCCCCTCTCAAGGTGTCGAATGATGGAAATGCCACTCCCCTGCATCCTGATCCACATAAGAAGCCGTGCCAAGCACTTCATAGAACGTAATTCCCGGGCGGAAGTAGATCGGTGCACCGCCAAGAGTTGTCAATAAGAGTGGCTGATCCCTATTGGTGCGGATCCAGCGGGCGACAATTCCGACACCATCGCGAAAGACATAGGCTTCGCCGGAACCGGTTAAGTCGATTTGATAGACCTCATCCTCTTCATCAAACGTATTCGAAAACGTGTGATAGGCCATCAGGAACACAACATTCGAGGCATGGACCTCATTTCCTGTCATTTGATCCATCTGCACAGCATATTTTTCCGGCTTTTCGTTGCGAATATCGTCCGTTTCCTGATAACGGACGTATTGTTTTGTCTCGGAGTCATACACCCATTTGTTATACGAATCAACAGAATAGTAGGTAAACATCTGTGTACCCAACAATTCGGAGGAAGGCACACTGTCGCTAAAAAACCCATTGCGGATGGCTTGCCGCTGGTTTTCCAAGCCGTTTTTTAAAATGCAATCTTCCCACAAGGGCATCCTGAAGTAAGAATTGTTATAGACTTCGATTTTGCGGGTGGGCATCAATTGGAACGGAGGACACTTTCCCAGGCTGGGGACAACGAGGAAAGGAGCAACATCACTTGTCGTTTCCAAATGCGTTTCCACCCGTGGATCGGCAAACTTAAACACGAGGTAGGCATGGTACATCCGCTGGATATTTTCATCAAAGTAACGCCCCGAGCGGACGGGTCCCACCCAGTCAGAGTTATTTCCGTAGAATATTGCGATGAACCGGGTCAGGCCAGCTTCGATGTAATATTCGTAAACATTGTCTGCCAAGGTCAGCCCCGACTGGGGGCGAATATAACGCGGATAATTCGCGACTTTGATCGCCAGCGGACGTCGCTCCATCAGGGCCGGGTCAGAAGGGGGTAAGCCCGTCAGCGGATTCAAGCTGGTTGGCAGTGTAAAAGCTGGTACATTGACTCCTTCAGGGAGCGTTTCAGGAAGAATCACTTCCTCTGTTGGGGTGGGTGGCAGAGGAGTGAAGGAAGGCAAAGGAGTGACAGAAGGCAAGTAAAGCGGTGTTGGGGCCGCATCAACATAGGGTGAGTCTGATGCGTTTTCAGTCAAAGGTTGAAAAGGGGTCGGAGAGGGAATCTCGCTGGCAGAAACTCCAGGCGATTGGCTATTACATGAAGAAATAAATAGGATGAGAATAGCGAGTATATCGAAGCGGGAAAAACGCATGCGGCTGATTTTACAACAAACGAGGGGACATGCAAATCCCGCTTGCTCTCTTATGCCACAATGCAGGCGAGCGCGGCAAACCTGATAAAATTACTATGGCATGTTTATTCTCATCACCGTTGTAATTCTATTGAGTACGGCGCTGATTCTTCTCATATTGAGGTTTGCAGCACCAACATTCCGCTACAGCTGGTTGATTGCCACGGGCGGCGCGCTCCTTGGATGGATCAGCGTTTTTGTGTGGCAAACAAAAATGCCCATTGCTTTGCAATTCCCTGCCTGGCAGCCGGCTTTGCTCTTTTCCCAATCTCCTACATTTGTCGCGGACGGGATCGCATGGGCGTTTGCCATCAGCCTGACGACTTTGTGTCTCGCAATTATCATCACAGCCGTCGTCCGCAGTAACTTCCCAAGAGTGATCAACTGGATGGGAACATTGATCCTTACCTCTTTGGGGGTCCTGGCGGTGGTGGCGGATAATCCATTGACGCTTGTATTGATCTGGGCGGCCATTGATATTTCAGAATTGATTGCGCAAATCCGGGTTGCAGAAGATCCGAAATTGAGCGAGCGGACTGTGACAGCCTTTGCCTCTCGAACGGCCGGGATTTTCGTCCTGCTTTGGGCAGACATGGTCAGCGTGGCAAACGGACAAACTCTGGATTTTCGATCAGCCCCTCCTCAAGCAGGCTTGTATTTATTGCTCGCAGCCGGTTTACGAATTGGTGTTTTGCCGCTTCATCTCCCCTATTCTGGTGAATTAGCGCTACGGCGCGGCTTTGGAACTGCCTTACGCATGATCTCGGCGGCTTCCAGCTTGATTCTGTTGGCACGAATCCCATCCAGCAGTATTGCATCTCCTGTTACGCCCTACTTGTTGATCCTGATATCCCTTGCAGCGATCTATGGAGGTTGGGCCTGGCTCCGTGCGCCCGACGAATTGACCGCAAGACCATTCTGGTTAATCGGAATGGGATCTCTGGCAGTGGCCGCGGCATTACGCGGCAATCCAATTGGCGCAACTGCCTGGGGATGCGGATTAATTCTTTCTGGTGGCGCGTTGTTTTTATCGTCAGAGCCCAACAAATGGCTCAACCGCGCACTCTTTATTGGGGCATGGAGTATATCGGCACTGCCCTTTTCCCTTACAGCGACAGGCTGGAATAGTAGCGGACCCTATTCCTGGATTGCCTGGCTGGCCTGGCCATTCCTGATTTCCGCGCATGCCATGCTCATTGCAGGGTTGATCCGTCACAGTCTGCGCACCACCACGCGCAGTAGCAGTGAAGATCAACCCATCTGGGCAAAAAATGTTTATCCGATTGGCATTTCGCTTTTGTTATTGGCAACAGTTCTTCTCGGCTTATTTGGATGGAGTGGCACATTGCAATTAGGAAATTGGTTTATTGGATTGCTTATCTCGCTGCTCACGATTGGCCTGCTCTGGCTCAGCCCGCGTTTGCGTATTCTCAATCCTGTCCGCGCCCACTGGGTCCGCCCGACGAATGCCTCCTGGCTCGATAGAGGCTATGATGTTTTATGGAATCTCTATCACCAACTCGGAAGAGTCAGCAATGTCATTTCAAACATGCTTGAAGGCGAAAGTGGAATCATGTGGACGCTATTATTTCTGGCCCTTTTCATTTCATTCTTTGTACAAAGGACTCCCTGATTCGTGGCAACACAGTTTGTATGGACCGCAGTTGTTTTGCTCATCATTACGTCGGCAGGTTTGCTGCTTGTACGCGATTGGCGCTGGACCATCATCCTTCTGGCTGTACAGTATCTTGGCATGTTCGTTCTAACGCTTCAGCATTGGCCGATTGGAATGGCTTCCGTCAAAGTAGTCGCCGGGTGGATGTCGGCCTCGATTCTTGGAATGACACGCTCCGGCTTAGCAGAGGAAGCTCCTCGGGATGAAAGCATCTGGCCGCGCGGACGACTTTTTCGTTTATTTGCTGCCGTTATTATTCTATTGATCGTAGCCGTTGTAACGCCCAGCGTGGATCATATTATGGCGGATGCAGGTTTCCCGGTGACCAATGGCAGTCTCTTATTGATTGGCATGGGGCTATTGCAACTGGGCATTGCAGCGCGCATCCTGCCGGTGACCATTGGATTGATGACCGTTCTGGCGGGATTTGAAATCTTATATTCCTCCGTGGAAGGTTCCGTGCTGGTTGCTGCCTTACTGGCTGTCATCAATCTTGGACTCGCGCTGGTTGGCTCCTATTTAATGTTCGCTTCCAATGCTCAAGAAATAGAATCGACATGAACGCCCCGACTCTCTGGATCATCGTTCCCCTACTTCTGGGAGTCTTGTTGTTATTTGTTAATAACCAACGCGTATTAAGTGTTCTGGGAGGGATGATTGCCGTTACACTTGCACTGATTGCACAATTTATTCCCATTGAAGCCGCGCTGAAGTTGGGGGCATTTTCGTTGAAGATCGATTCCTCACTTGTCATCCTCGGGCGCGTCCTCCTGATTCAGCCAGCAGAAGGTTCGTTGTTGGCTTTGATTTATGGCGCGGCTGCCCTGTGGTTCTTCGGCGCGGAGGCCTCAAAAACAGCGACGCGGCTCGTGCCAATGGGATTCATGATCATCGCCTTAATGGTGGCGGCAATTGCTGTCCAACCCTTTTTATATGCCGCACTGTTCATCGAAATGGCAATTTTGATTGCCATCCCCATGCTCACTACAATTTATGCACCACCCGGGAGAGGGGTAGTGCGTTTTCTCATTTATCAAACCCTTGCGATGCCATTCATCCTGATCGCCGGCTGGCTGTTGGCAGGCGTAGAAGCCAGTCCCGGTGATCTCGCATTGACAGCCCAATCTGCAGCAATGCTTGGCATGGGATTTGCATTTTTGCTGGCCATCTTTCCACTTTATAACTGGATTCCTCTTCTCCTTGAGGAAAGCTCCCCTTACCTGGTTGGTTTTCTCCTGTGGATCGTACCCACCGTGACGATCATCTTTGGTGCCGGCTTTTTGGATCGTTATTCATGGCTCCGTTCCTCTCCGCAGTTGATTCTCGCCCTACGTTATTTGGGATTGTTGATGGTTGTCACCGGTGGCGCGTTCGCAGCATTTCAGCGTCATCTGGGGCGGATCATGGCCTACGGTTCCATCGCGGAAACAGGCTTTTCGCTCCTTGCGCTCAGCCTGGACTTCCGGCTAGGCATCCCCATTTTGTTTTTACTCATCCCCGCTCGCGCGCTCGGATTGGCCGTCTGGTCTCTCTCACTCACGGTGATAAAGGAAAATGTGGAAACGATGCGATTCGGCGCGGCCCAGGGTCTTTTGCGGATTACCCCACTGGCAGGAGCAGGTATGATCGTTGCCACACTGTCGACGGCGGCATTCCCTTTGCTGGCTGGCTTTCCTGCTCGGCTGGCATTGTGGGAAAGTTTGTCTCATATTTCACTGAGTTCCGCACTATGGATGACAATCGGTATTGCTGGTCTACTAACCAGTGCCTTCCGTTCGCTGGCTGTGATCAGCATGGCAGAGGAATATACAAGCTGGAAGCCGCGCGAAAACAGGACGCAGATGATTATGCTTGGCCTGGGAATGATCGGGTTATTCATCCTGGGGTTGTTCCCCCAAACAGTACAATTCCTATTGGCTGACCTGCCTCTCATGTTCGAGCACCTCGGTCGTTAAAATATGGGCCTTCCGTTTTTTACCACAAAAGACACAAAGGAAGAACGCCAGTCTAATGAGCCTTCTGAACCCCTTTATGGCCTCCCTGGCACTATCCGTGATTTGCCTAGCAAATCAGGCAAGTGTAGTGTCCTTCGTGTGTAGGCCGTTTCCCACCAAGTATGGGAGAGCCTAAAACAGCAGAGTCAGCACAGCGGTATAATGATACCCAAGTACCCTGCCGGAGGAAGACATGGAATTTGAACAGCTCGTCAAACGCCTCGAATGGCTGGACGAAGAACACCGTAAGACCCGAGCGTCAATTGCTACCTTTGACGAACGGATGACCGCACTGGAGGGGAAGATAGACACCGTTGCAAAACAAATCAAGCCGTTTCCTCAACAGATTGCGGATATTTCAAGCACGGCCGCGCGCCTGAATCAATTCGATGCCATTTTTGCAAAGCAGCGCGACGATATGAACAGAGCGCTCGAAGAGATCGAAAAGAAGCATCAGAAGCGCGAACAGGAAGTGACGAAGCGCCACCAGGAGGATTTTGAGCCAATTCATAAAGCGCTCGAGGAATTAAGAAAAACGCTTGAGACGGAGTTTCCGCCCATCAAACGCGATATCAAAGCGCGCATCACGGAAGAAGGGCGCTTACGTTTGGAAATTCAGGAACTTCGGCCACCCATTGATTCTGCCAGACACACAGCGGAAGAGGCCATTCTTGCCCAGCGTGCCTTCGATGAAAGCCGCAGGCAGGAAGCCAAGCGCGTGGCAGATCTGCAGGGAGAAATCGCCGCCGTACGCAAGCGGATTGAAGAAACCCGCTCTCGAATCGACCTGAACGCGGATGGCTTTAAAAATATGGATAACCGCATCAAAGAACTGATGCTATCGGAACATGAGCGCAAAGCAGCGCAGATTGCATTTATCGACCAGCAGTCTATGGCGCACTTGAATCGTGAACGCACCTACAAAGAGTGGAAAGAAAAGTTTGACTCGATCAAACTACAGGCGCAAACGCTGGACTCCCAAATCCAAACTTTGGAAGAAACCTTGCGATCTGCAAAACGTGCTCAGGAAACATACAACGAGCTTAACACAAAGCTTGAGCGCCGTATCAGTGAAGTCACCGAGATGCAGCGGCTTTCAGAAGATCGATTAAGGCAGGAGTGGGTGACGTTCAAAGCCGATGACCAGAAACGCTGGATTGGCTATACACTCTCTCAGGACGAAGGCTCAAAAGATGTGAGCCGCTCGATGCTAAAACTGGAAGAACGCATCGAACCCCTAGATGAGTCAATCCAAACGCTGCAAGATCAGCTGCATCAAACTGCCGACGCCAGCGAGCAACAACTCCAGGAACTCATGAATGTCGCTCACGAGTGGCTCTCTGCCTATGAACGGATCATGGGTCATGGTAAGAAAGTAAACAATAAGAAAAGTAGATAGTTATTGCTTGCCATTCGGTCCAGAGTCCAAAGTCTTCAGATTTTGGCATTCCAACGACTGGAGTCGCTGGACTTCATAGACACGGAGACACCTCCTTATCATGCGCGTAATTGGTACAGCCGGTCATGTTGATCACGGAAAGTCCACGCTCATCGCCGCGCTGACGGGAACACACCCCGATCGACTCAAGGAAGAACAAGCGCGCGAAATGACCATCGAACTTGGCTTCGGTTGGACGACTCTTCCAAACGGCGAAGAAATTGGCATTGTGGATGTGCCGGGTCATCGTGATTTCATTGAAAATATGTTATCAGGAATTGGGGGAATTGACGCGGCCCTGCTCGTCATCGCGGCGGATGAGGGTGTTATGCCGCAAACCCTGGAACATCTCGCCATCCTGGATCTATTGCTGATTCCCGCAGGGATAATCGTTTTAACGAAGGTTGATCTCACTCCAGATGAAGCCTGGCTTGATCTCATTGAAACAGATATTCGCGCCTCTGTGAAGGATACCGTCATGAAGGACGCGCCTATTTTGCGCGTTTCCGCTAAAAATAAAGCCGGCCTTAATGCTCTTATCTCGAGTCTCCAATCTATCCTCGAACAAAAACCCGCCCGTCTTGACCTGAACCGCCCGCGCCTGCCAATTGACCGAGTCTTTAGTATGAGTGGATTCGGAACCGTCGTTACAGGAACATTGCTCGACGGCCACCTGGCGATCGGTGATGATGTGGAAATATTGCCGTCCGGGCAAAGAGGCCGCGTGCGTGGGCTGCAGACGCACAAGAAAAAAGAAGATAGAGCCGTCCCGGGGTCGCGGACAGCGGTGAACATTTCAGGCATCGAGGTTGATTCGATCCAGCGCGGCGAAGTGGTTGTTTATCCAAATCAATATCAACCGACCCGAAGAATTGACGCGCGCTTTCGTTCCCTCACAGATGTTTCAGCAGCGCTCAAACATAATAGCGAAGTGAAACTCTTTGTCGGCGCAAGCGAAACTGTCGCGAACCTGCGCCTGCTTGGAACAGAAGAACTAAACCCAGGCCAGGAGAGCTGGATCCAACTCGAATTACGTGATCCGCTGGTTGCTGTGAGCGGGGACCGATATATCCTTCGGCGACCCTCGCCCAGTGAAACCCTCGGGGGCGGTGTCATTATTGACCATCAACCCAAGGGACGCCACAAACGTTTCGATGAAAATATTTTGAGATCCTTGGAATCACTCAGTCAAGGCACGCCAGCCGATGTATTGCTCGAGGCCGCCCTGGCCTTGAATATCACAAGTGTAAAGGAAGTTGTTACAAGATCAAGATTGGACGACACAGCCGCCGAAATCGCTTTGAAAGAACTATTGGACAGAGGGTCATTGATCTCCATCGAAGAAGGCATGCCAACTCTCACAAGCAATCTGCTGGTTGTGGCACTCCCCCATTGGAATGCTTTGTACGAAAAGATTCTGCAAACCGTTGAGTCCTATCATCAAAAATATCCGCTGAGACGCGGCATTCCACGCGAAGAGCTTAAAAGCAGATTGAAGCTGCCCGCGCGGACGTTCAATTTATTGATTACTAATTATTTATCACGAAATATTCTGAAGGACAGCAACAACTATCTCGCCAAGCCTGAACACGAGATCAAGTTCGATAACGACCAGCAGGCCAAAGTCCAGGCATTGATGCAAAAGTTCGAGCAGAATCCGTATGGCCCACCCAGTGTAAAGGAGCTTCGGCAGGCGGAAGTCGGCGAAGAAATCCTGGAGGCATTAATGGAACGGAATGAATTGATCGCCGTCTCGCCCGAGGTGATTTTTCGCAAACAGGATTATGATCTCGCGGTAACAAAGATTGGACGCATCCTTGCAGAGAATGGAATTGTTTCGCTGGCCGAGGTACGGGACATTTTCCAGACGAGTCGCAAATATGCGCAGGCACTCCTCGAACATCTCGACGCGATTGGGATTACAGTACGCGAGGGAGACTTTCGAACACTGAGAAAGAAATGATCGATCTACACCGGTTTTTTACTCCCCCTGTTTTTGAAGATGAGGTCAGCACACGTCAGGCAAATTTGTTGAACATCATATTGTGGGGTCTGGTCCTGATCCCAATCCCCTATGTGTTATTTCAGTGGATCGTAGTTCACGAAAATGTAGGACGGGCTCTGATCCAGGCTGGGATTGGTGAAGTTGCAAACGCAATCCTATTGTATGTTTTACACCGTGGTTACGTGCGCACTGCCTCCATCCTGCAAGTTTGCCTGTTCTGGCTTTTTTTTACAGTTTCAGCATTTACAAGCGATGGGGTGCATGGAGAAGCGTATCTGCTCGGATATCCACTTGTCATTGTCATTGCAGGGATTCTATTGGGGGAGCGTGCGACTACCCTGGTTACCCTGGCGTCATTACTAGCCGGGGGCCTGATGACTTATGCAGAAATTCAAAACGCCCTCATTGTAAACATCGAGAGAAATCCCGTTTCGCTCTGGATCATTAGCTTAGTAATCTTCCCCATAAGTGCCGTATTACAGCATCTGGCCTCGCGTGAAACCCGCAAAGCGCTTGCACGAGCGCACGCCAGCGAAGTGAAATATAGTCTGATCTCACAAGTCAGTTTGGATTATTCGTTCTCAACCGAGTTGAACTCACAAGGCAATATGCGTCTCAACTGGGTGGCGGGTGCTTTTGAAAAAATCACAGGCTATACATTTGAAGAATATATCGCGAACGGAGGCTGGCTCGGGCACCTATACCCGGAGGATAAAGTAGAAGACGCGCAAGCGCTGGAAAAATTAAAGACCAATCAACAGGTCGTTCATGATATTCGGACCTATACAAAAACAAGGGAAGTGCAATGGGTGCGTGTGTATGCACACCCTGTTTGGGATGAAAAGCAAAAGCGTCTGGCCGGCATCGTAGGTGCTGTGCAAGATATTACAAAGCAACATGAAGCAGAGGAACATGAACTGCGCCGGCGCGCTATGCTTGAAAAGGTTGTCCAGCTCGGAAAACGCGTGACGGAAGTCAATGATCTGCGGACAACGCTTGAGAGAATCTGGCATGGAGTGCATGACGAGCTAGGTTTTGACCGACTGGCAATCTTTCTTTATGATAGTGAAAATAATTCAGTGCACGGCACACTAGGCACCGATGATCACGGCAATATCGTCGAAGAATGGGATTACACACGTTCCCTGGTCCAGGAAAAAAGCACATCTTTCACGCGCACCCTTGAAACGCCGGATGGCGTCTACATTACCCACAACTTCAGCGCCGAGAACAATGTTCCTGCAGGTCATGAGATGTATGCTGTGGAAGACTTTGCAGCCGTTGCTGCCTGGGCCGGCGACAAACCAGTTGCAATTATTACAGCGGATAATGCTCCTTCAAGGCGTCCGATCCGTGATGAACAACTGGAAGCGTTAAGGTTATTCGGAGGTTATGCCGGCCTAGCCATCGAGAACGCTAAGCTCAACAATGCGCTTCAAAACGAATTAGAAGAAGAAAAACGCCAGGAGGATCGTGAAGCGCGCCGACGTGCCGTTCTGGAAAAAGTAGTACAACTCGGAAAACGCGTGACGGAAGTCAACGATTTGCAAAACACAATTGAAAGGATTTGGCACGGAGTACATGATGATCTAGGTTTTGATCGCTTGGGAATCTTTCTCTATAATCCCGAGCGCAACTCAATGGACTCGACATTAGGCACTGATAATTACGGGCAAATTGTGGAAGAATGGCACTTGTGGTATCCGCTCTCTGAGATTGCAATATTTATACGTCTATTGGAACAACCGGATGGCGTATATTTCACACGTAATTACGATGTTGAAAACGATATTGCGGAAGACAGCGATATGTATGGCGTGAAAGATTATGCCGCGGTCGCGGCCTGGGCAGGTGACAAACCCATCGCTGTGATTTGTGTTGACAACTTGCTCACGAAACGCCCAATAGGCAATGAAGAATTGGAAGCTCTACGTCTGTTTGGTGGCTATGCAGGTCTCGCAATTCAGAACGCCCGCTTGAACAATGCTTTACAAAATGAATTGGTTCAACGGCAAACCTTTATTAATGAGCTCGAATCAAAGAATGCGGAACTCGAACGGTTCACTTATACTGTTTCGCACGATCTAAAATCACCGCTTGTCACCATCACCGGCTTTCTTGGCTATCTTGAAAAAGATGCACTTTCGGGTAATCAGGAAAAAGTCAAAAGCACGGTTGGACGCATTACGACAGCTGCACAGAAGATGCAGTCGCTTCTCAATGACCTTCTTGAACTCTCGCGTATTGGACGCATTATGAATTTGCCCGAGGATGTCCCGTTTGAGGAGGTTGTTAAAGAAGCAATGGAACGCGTCCGCGGTCATTTGGAAGCCAGGCTCGCTCAAGTCAACATCCAAAGTAACCTGCCGATGGTCTATGGTGATCGAGTCCGTTTGGTGGAAGTGATGCAAAATCTGATAGATAATTCCACCAAATATTCCAACCCTGCCTCCGCTCCCTGCATTGAAATTGGCACAAAAGAAGATGCACAGGCACAAAGGATCTTTTTTGTACAAGACAACGGCATTGGTATTGATCCACAATTCCATGAGCGTATCTTTGGTTTATTTAATAAACTTGATCCAAAAACAGAAGGCACTGGCATTGGACTAACCCTGGTGAAAAGAATTATTGAAGTCCATGGTGGAAAAATTTGGGTAGAATCAGACCCAGGAAAAGGAGCAACGTTTTATTTCACCCTGCCTAATAATCCTCAAACAGGTTAACATGTATCAGAAGGAGAAACTATGTGTGGAAGATTTACCTTAACCATTAATCCTGCAGAAACACAGGAGACCTTTAGCGAGTTCAGCTTTCCACAAAAATTTGCACCACGCTATAACATCGCACCGACTCAGCCTATTCTCGCGATCCCAAACGACGATCAAAACACCGCAGACTTTTTTGTATGGGGATTAATTCCTATGTGGGCGAAAGACCCAAGCATTGGTAATCGGATGATCAATGCACGCGGAGAAACACTCGAAGAGAAACCGGCTTTCCGAAGCAGTCTTAAATACAAACGCTGTCTGATTCTTGCAGATGGTTTCTATGAATGGAAAGGCGCGACCGGCAAAAAGATCAAGACACCATTTTTCATTCACATGAAAGATCGCAAGCTTTTTGCATTTGCAGGTCTCTGGGATTCATGGAATAGCCCGGATGGCTCGCTGGTCAAATCGTGTACCATTATCACAACGGAACCGAATGAACTGACCGGTATTATTCATAATCGGATGCCTGTGATCCTTCACCCTCGGGATTACGCCAAATGGCTGGACCCAGCGCCTCAAACCCCCGATCAGTTGAAACCCCTTCTCAAACCCTTCCCGGCTGACATGATGGACGCCTACCCGGTCAGCACCCTCGTCAACACCCCTGCGAACGATACGCCCGAACTGGTCATCCCTGCCAAGTAAATAATGTCAGAAAATATCCCGTCTAACGTTGGGCGATTCCCCGCGCTGGCTTCGCGCGACTATAACCTATTCCTGATCGGACAGTTTATCTCAGTGATTGGCACATGGATGCAAAACACAGCTCAGCCTTATCTGGCTTATCGGATTTCCGGCCGGCCACTTGACCTCGGATTGATTGGCTTTGCATCTACATTACCAACACTGCTTTTGGCGTTGCCAGCTGGTGTGTTTGTGGAACGCTGGGATAAACGAAAAACGGTTATCTTTTTCCAGGCTGTGATGTCGCTCCAAGCTTTCGGGCTCGCCGCCTTGACATTTACCGGACATGTTCAGATCTGGCATATCGCTATATTAGCATTGATTTTTGGAACTGCCAGTGCAGTCGAGATAACCGCGCGGCAAGCTATGCTAATCGAATTGGCCGGGCGTGAAGCCCTGCCCAGCGCGATCGCATTGCAAACAACAGTGTTCAATGTCGGGCGGGTATTAGGTCCTTTAGCAGCCTCCTGGCTGTTAACCTCGACCGGCACGGAAGCAAGCGTATTTATGGCAAATGGGGTGAGCTTTCTGTTTGTGATCGCGGGACTGGTCATTGCCCGCACTCGATATAAAGTTCCTCGTGACCTGGAAGAGAGAAAAAGTCTGAGCACAGAGTTTCGCGAGGGGATGGCCTACATCCGCAGGAATTCGCTGGTTGCCTCCATCATTTTGATGTCTGCGCTGGTCGGATTCTTTGGCTTTCCATTGATCCAGCAAATTCCTGCCTTGGCGCGGGATGTGTTGAAAACAGCCACTGATACCACCGAAGCAATGGTTGCCGGCCGCACCAGCCTGTTGTATGCTGCACAGGGTGGCGGCGCGCTGGTTGCAGCGATTCTGGCGGCTTACCTGAATGCATCGCCCAACAAAGGATTGATGGTCACACTGGGACAGGTTGCATTCATCATCCCCTTGATCGCGCTTGGATACGTGCGCAGCTTAAACATTTCGCTTATTTTGCTGGTATTCATCGGATGGGGTACGGTTACCCAACTTGTTGCAATGAATACATTGATCCAGATCAGTGTTCCAAATGGCTTGCGAGGCCGTGTATTCAGCGTTTATTTATGGGCACTTCAAGGTGTGGCGCCTTTTGGGAGTCTCCTGATCGGTTGGATGGCTCAAAATTGGGGGGTGCCTTTTGCCGCGCTGACCGGTGGGCTGATTTCATTAATATCGATTGGTGGTTTACACGTGATCAGCCCAAGTGTACGCCGGGCGCAGGCTTAACGTCAGGTTAGCGTTGAAAATCGTAGGTTGACGCTCAAATTTTGACCATGTTATGATGCTCTGTTTGGAGACCAAAATTGATGGACAATAAGACCCCTGCGAAGAAGAACAACGAAACTCCCGGCCTTTTTTCCCGTGTTTTTAATACATTGATCGGCATCGGTTTGGGGGAATCCATGTTACGCGCAGGTACGACCTTCCTTTCCATTGTTTTACTCGGCGTTGTAATTTGGTTATTAAGGCTGTTCTATGTCCAAGTACCAGAGGCTGGGAAGACAGCCAACGCGCTTCAAACGGGACCTACTTCTCCCGTCGCAAGGATCGAGGAGGTGCTGTCTCAAAGCGAGATATCGTTTGGTGGCATCCCGCGTTTGGCACAAGTGCATACCACCATCCCATCCCGCCCGCGACAGGATGTGATCAAGTATACGGTGGTAGAGGGTGATACAGTTTTTGGGATTGCGGAAAAGTTTGGTTTGAAACCTGAAACAATTTTATGGGCCAATTATTATATTCTGCTGGATGACCCGCACGCGTTGCAACCTGGGCAGGAGTTGAATATCCTGCCGGTCGATGGAACCTATCATCAATGGCAACAGGGCGAAGGCTTGAATGGGATAGCCACTTATTATGGCGTAAAGCCGGAAGATATTATCAACTATCCAGCCAACAATTTGGATCCTGCTGCAATCGGTGATTTTGCTAACCCAAATATTGCGCTCGGAACGTGGCTGGTGATACCGGGCGGTCGTCGCGAGTTCATCTCGTGGAGTGCGCCTCTTGGCGTCACGCGTGAAAATCCCGCTTCCGCGCGTGTACTGGGCCCGGGTGCCTGTGGCCCGATCAGTGGAGGCGCCGTTGGGTATGGCACATTTATCTGGCCATCCAATAAGCATTATTTGTCCGGATTCGATTACACTCCCAATGCAAACCACTGGGGCATTGACATCGCCGGCAATGAAGGCGAAGGTGTGTATGCGACGGATGCTGGTGTGGTCGTTTATGCGGGATGGAATAATTACGGCTATGGCAATATGATCATG
>DATFQC010000413.1:0-2887 GCA_035264425.1 Anaerolineales bacterium | reverse complement strand
AGAAGATGATGGTTATTTTAATATGACCAACCCTTCAAGTCTTGTATTCCCTGAGGTGAACAACTCTTATCCTTTCGAGAGGATCAAGTCAGCAGAACGTGAAAAACTGGATACATTCATTCGACATAAACAATCCAGTTGGAGAATCCCAAATTCGCAAAGATTTCTAAATGTTCTTTCGCTTGCGACGCTAATTCTCTGCATCTGCATGATTTTCATAAAACTGATTGCGAAGGCAATACACAAAAACAGGATTCTTTCCTAAGCAGTACTGTTGGTATGTAAAGCTCCTCTTGACATGGTTCTCTTTTTCGTCTAAAATATTTAGGCAAGCCTAAATATTATTTTAGCCGTAAGGAGAATCCATGAAGCCTATATCGAGAAGAGATTTTCTTAAAGTGGGCGGACTTGCTGTTTTAGGAACTGCGGGTGCCACAGCACTGACCCAAAACAAGAACGAGTATACCCACGAAAATAGTGTTAACCACATGCATATATCCCATACTATGCAACAAGGCGATCACGGTGATTTGCCTGGAACAGTCGGTGAAGTAAATCATGAAAAGAATGGGTTCAATCCCACCGATACCCTGACCGATTTTGATTATGGCAAGGTTTCGACATTACCCAACGGACAGACCCTGCGGGAATACAAAATCGTTGCGCTGAATAAAAACATTGAGGTTGTTCCTGGGATAGAGTTCCCGGCGTGGACGTACAACGGCAGAATCCCGGGCCCTACGCTTCGAGCCACAGAAGGAGATCATATTCGAATCAACTTCAGCAATGGGAGTAATCATCCGCATACTATGCACTTTCACGGTTTCCATCCTGGTGAAATGGATGGCGTGCCTGGCACAGGTCCAGGAGGGCTCGTCGAACCAGGCGGCAATTTCATGTATGAGTTTGATGCGGCGCCGTTTGGTCTCCACCTCTATCATTGTCACGTTTTCCCACTTGCACGTCACATTGCAAAAGGACTCTATGGCACGTTTATCATAGATCCCAAAGAAGGTCGTCCACCCGTTGATCGTGAAATGGTCATGGTAATGAACGGCATCGATGTGGACTTTGACGACGCGAATGATTTCTATGCGGTCAATGGAATTCCCTTTCATTATCAAAATCAGCCTATCCAGATTAGAGTGGGTGAAAAGATAAGGATCTATCTCGTCAACATCCTCGAGTTTGATCTCATCAATTCCTTCCATCTTCATGCGAATTTTTTCAACTACTACCCCACTGGCACAAGCCTAACGCCTGCTGAATTCACTGACACAATCATCCAGGGACAGGCACAACGTGGCATTCTGGAATTTACCTATAAATATCCCGGCATGTACATGTTCCATGCTCACGTAACAGAATTTGCTGAGCTTGGATGGAATGGCATGTTCGAGGTTTTGCCCTAGAGGTGTTTTATGACTGAAACAGCTTCTCGACCCACAACAAAACGCTTCACCTTGCGGACATTCGTACTGCTTCTCATCCCAGTCATTCTCCTCGCTGGAGTGATTGCTCTCTTTCTTTATACCGGTGGTGGGCTTCGTCTCGACTCCCCGGCGCCGGTTGAAAACCTTGACGTAGAAAAATATATTCTGAAGCGAAATAATATAGACCTGTATATTCGCAATACAGGACCTGACGAACTGACGATTGCTTCTGTCATTATCAATGAGGCTGTTATGCCGTTTGAAGTAGTGCCGGGCTCGACCATTCCCCGACTCGGACGTGCGCAGATCCACATCAACTACGCGTGGACTCACGGTGAAGCCTATGGCATTACGATCTTCACCAGCAACTCCATTCCATTCGGAGTAAATATACCGGTTGCTTTTGAAACTCCGCAACCCTCCGGCCGAACATTTTGGGGATTCACGTTGATCGGCTTATATGTTGGCGTGATTCCTGTATTTCTTGGTATTTTCTGGTTCCCTGCGCTACGCCAACTGGGCCGACGCACCATGACTTTTTTGATGGCAGCCACCGCCGGTCTGTTGATCTTCCTCGGCTTGGACACAATTGCTGAGGCTCTAGAGGTGGCAGCCAAAGTGCCCTCTGCATTTCAGGGTATTGGCTTGATTGGTATTGGTGCGGTTGCAACTTTCCTCCTCTTGGACGGAATCTCAAAAAGTCAAACCGAGATCAAAGGCAGCGAATCGGAACGCAGGCTGGCTGTCGCGCTCATGATCGCGATCGGTATTGGTTTCCATAACCTTGGTGAGGGGCTTGCCATTGGAGCAGCCTATAACGTTGGCGAAATTGCACTTGGAACATTTCTGGTCGTAGGTTTCATCATTCAAAACATTACCGAAGGACTCGGGATCATTGCTCCCGTTTTGCGTGATCGGCCAACGATCGGCAGACTCGCCCTTATGGGACTCATCGGGGGCGGACCCGCTGTCCTCGGCGCATGGATTGGTGGGTACACTCCTTCGCCTTTTCTCGGGGTACTTTTCCTTGCCATCGGCACTGGCGCAATTTTTGAAGTGGTTTACGAAATCGCAAAATTGATTCAAAAAGACACTGCCCGTGAATCCATGCCAATGACCGTGTTTAGCGGAGTATTGACTGGCATGTTATTACTCTGGGTGACCGGTTTGCTTATTAAATAATAATCACCAGGCCGTTGCCAGGAGCGATAGCAACGGAGCAGTCCTACGATAATTCAGAGGTTGCGTCTCGCCTGTGGAGATCACAATGACGGAAAATCAAAATGATGGAACAAACTCTCACAATTTCAATTCAAGACTATCTAAAAAACATTTATGAACTGACCGAGAACGGTGAAACAGCCAGCACCAACGCACTCGCCAGGAAGCTTAACATCAGCGCGCCGTCGGTTACGGGAATGGTCCAAAAACTTGCCTCTGCAAAGCCTGCGCTG
>DATFQC010000412.1:0-2784 GCA_035264425.1 Anaerolineales bacterium | reverse complement strand
CTCCATAGTGCCCTTCTTCACGACGCTCTTCCGCTACGATAAGACGACGGTGGAATTTTGGGTCAAGCAAATTTGTTTTTGAGAATTCTTTCCCATAAGCAGCAATCACTGCGGAGTGACTTGAAAACTTCAATCCTTTAGATAGCAACAATGCTTGAGTCAAATAGAACATGGTGTAATACGATTGCGCAGCAGAAAATCCAATAAAGCCACTATCAATGAGGACTTTGGAAGCTTGATGACTTTCATCAGCATAATCAAGCAAAATTTGAAGCTCAGGCGCAATCATATCGCTACAGCATCATTGCGAACATTGAGGAACAAAGGCATCTTGCTCTCCGAATATTCCTTTGCTGAAGTGAACTTGCGAGTGATGACCACATCATTTTCCAGACAAAGCGAAGCTACAAAGTCTATTGAACGTTTTTGCACCTCCCTATGGTTGAACTCCCCATTCAATACGATCATCACATCAATATCCGAGTCTGGAAGGCGTCCCTCTCCGCGCGCAAATGATCCGAAGAGATATACAGCTTTCAATTGATCGCCATAAATTTCAGTCAATCCCTTCTTTAACTCACGCAGTATCTTTTTGATATTGTTAGGCATGGCAAATATCCATAATATTCTATCGGTGAACCAGGTTTTAATTATACGTCATTATCCTTTTCCATATTTTGCCCGGTCTTCAGGACAGGGACACAACGCCCGCAGATAATGCCAGTTGTAAATTCCGTAATCGTGTCCATCCTCCCAAACGATCGTGAGCGCATAGGATCCCACCGCGACAACATTGCTGATCCGCGTGGAGGGTGTCTCTCCCAGCTTGATATCGAACACCTCTGCGTCGGGTTCAGATCTCATATTTTCGTGGCCGCCGCGGCAGGAGGCACAGGGACAGGCCGCGCGCAATAACTCAAATGGATAGACGCTCGTGTGATTGTCGTTCCAGGTGATGGTGAATTCTCTGGTTTTTTTATTGGCAGTAACGCCGGTTGGTTTTTCATTCATAGATAACTCGCTTTGCATAGTATGGAGTCAACAACTCCCGACGTTGCATTTCCAACGACAGGAGACGTTAACTCCATTATTTATTGAGGTGCTGGAACATAACTCAAAAAGTCCGCGGCGGCCCAGCCGACGCGCGTATCATCATAGGGTGCGACGAGATACCACCACACATATCCATCCACTTCACGTGGGCCATCCTGGACAACAAATACTTCAGAATCATAAGCGAGAAATTCAAATTCACCACCCAGGCCAGCATCTTTACGTATACGCAGTCCCTGTCCTTCGGTGCCAGTAATTTGCACATAGTTGCCAACCGCAACCCCTGCCGGAGCTGTCGGTGAGGCGAAGGGATCAATAGTTGGCGTGGGAGGCGCGCTGGAGGTGGAGGTGGAAGCGGGGATGACTGTCAGGTCTGCCGGAGCAAACCCAACGTCGGAGGTTTGATGCGAAGCGGTTAATCCAATCGAGATCGCGGTCACAAGCAGTAAGAATCCCGCAAGTAGGAGTGCGCCGAGAATTACCCATCTGTTGAAGAGTTGGCGAGCATTCATTTCATTGATGACCCGTTTCTTAGTAAGTCCATGCCGGCCGGCGGCATGAGAAGTTTTAGTGCATGGGGTTGAACACTGATCTCAGCAATCTTCACGGAACCGCGCGCTTCACCGTCCGTTTGAATCCAGTACTCAGAATCGGCCTCCACGCGCAGGTTGCGAAATGGGATGCGACGGGTGGCGTCTGAACTTATATGACTGCCACGCCAAAGTTCATAAGCATGGCGCAGCGCATCTCCAAGATTGCTTCCGCTGAAGAGCCATAGGTCGAGCAGACCATCATCGATAAAGGCATCTGGCGAAAGGTTCGAGAGGCCCCCCATATAATGACGGATATTAGTGGCTACCGCAAGGATAAAGTGACCCTCCACTTCGTGTTCATCTGCCCACAAGCGTATTCGCAATCCGCTCCATTGGGCCGCGTGCCAAATAGTCCTGGCTGCGTATTCAGGCATGGCAAAAAACTTATCCAAGCGTATGCGGGGCTCAAGCGATTGAATGGTCAGAGCGTCCAGGCCAATCCCAGCCCACATCATAAAGTAAACCTGATTGCATAAACCCACATCCACGGCTCGACGGGGAGCATTGGCAAGGATGGAGGCATTCTTCCGCAATACCCACGGACGCGTCCAGGCAAAGGGACGCAAGCCTAGCTCGATGCTCCACACATTTGCAGTGCCCGCGGGTAGGACGCCCAGCGCGGTCTCGGAACCAGCCAATCCGTTGACGACATTTCCAATTGTTCCGTCTCCACCGACTGCAAAGACTGCATCCTTTTTCTCAGCGGCAGCCTGTTTCGCCAATTCGATGATATGTTCGCCGCTTTTGGTTTCTGCGACTTCCACGTTCCAACCCGCGGATTCCAACTCGTTCACAGCAGATTTTATAAATGGTTTTACTGAAAACCGTCCGGATGTCGGATTGTAAACGATCACGGCACTGCGCATGGGAGGATTATACCTGAGCCCCACCCGTCACTACGTGACCCCCTCCCCAAATACGCTGTAGATTCAAACGATTAGTGGGGTTTTTCTGGCGCATTTGGGGAGGGGCCCGAAGGGCGGTGGGGTATAATCTTTTCAGTATGAAAGAAGGACTGCTGCTCAACAATCGTTATCAACTACTTGAACGGCTTGGCTCAGGTGGAATGTCAGATGTGTTCCGGGCCCGTGATTTGATGCTGGAACGCTCGGTAGCGATCAAGGTTTTGCATGAAAAT
>DATFQC010000411.1:0-5444 GCA_035264425.1 Anaerolineales bacterium | reverse complement strand
GAGGCTGAGGTGGAGAGAGAGTCAATGGCCTCAGGCAAGTTCAAGCTTGGAAAGACAACGTCGTCATCGAGGCGGAAGATGTCCGGATGCAGAGTCTTCCTGAGAGGTGTTCCTGCCTCCCAAAGTTCTTCCATCAATTTTTCGCCGGGTCGAATGCCCGTGTAGGAAATCTCGATGTCGCGATCGGGTTCCAACCCGGAAAGCCGAATGAGATCCTCAGCAAGATTCAAAATGCGAATTGGCTTTCCCATATTGAGCACGAACGTCTCCCCGCCATTTTCCATTGAGGCGGCTTGCAGAACGAGGTAAACCGCCTCTGGGATCGTCATGAAAAAGCGGAACATATCAGGATGCGTAATCGTGACCGGACCGCCATTCAAGATCTGCTGTTTGAAAATTGGAATAATAGAACCGCGACTGCCAAGCACATTACCAAAGCGAACGACAGTGAAAGCACGCGGTGATTCATGAGCAGCATTGAGGACAATCATTTCTGCGAGGCGTTTGGTCGCGCCATAAATGGAAGCGGGCCGAACGGCTTTATCGGTTGAGATTAGAACAAATCGTTCTACTTTATGGTCAAGTGCCGCTTGCACAACATTACGCGTGCCTACTACATTATTGGTTATGGCTTCGACAATGTTAATTTCCATCAACGGCACGTGCTTATGAGCTGCGGCATGAAAGACGACCTGAGGCTGATGCTGAGTGAATACCTGTGCAAGGCGCTCCGGATTACGCACGTCAGCGATGATCGGAGAAATTAAAAGGTCAGGATAGTCCTCGTGCAGCTCCAGGAAAATTTCAAAAATACTATTCTCGCCGTGACCCAGTAGAACAAGCTCTGACGGATTACGCCGCGCAATCTGACGACAAAGTTCACTGCCAATCGATCCGCCCGCGCCGGTGACGAGAACGCGTTTTGTAGCAAGTGTTGCTCCAACGGCTTCATCGTTCACCCGCACAGGCTCACGACGCAAAAGATCGTTGATATCCACCTCACGCAGACGATTGATACTGACCTTTCCACCGATAAGTTCATAGACCCCAGGGACGGTACGGGAGGAAATGCCTTTAATGCGGCAAACATCATTCACTCTTCGCACCAATTGCCCGGTGGCAGAGGGAATGGCGATGATAACGATATCTACTTTATGCAGGTCAATTATGGAAGGTAAATCATCTACTTTGCCAATGACGGTCACACTATAAATCGTATGTCTTTGTTTGGCGGGATCATCATCCAAAAAGCCAACCGGAGTTAAGTTGAGTTGGGGTGATTTTTGAAGCTCGCGTACTACCAAGGCACCCGCGTCGCCTGCTCCAATGACCAGCGCGCGTTTCCCTTCTCCGTTTGTCTGCGACGCCATGGACTGCTCTGCAAGAATGCGCAGTGCAAATCGTGAACCACCGATCAGGACGAGCGAAAGAAGCCAATCAATACCCAAAGCGGAACGCGGCATGCCAGGCAGCACATTTCCCGTGACGATCAGGATCGCCATCACTCCGGAGGTCAACACCGAAGCAGTGGTCACTGCGACCGTGATCAAGCGCAGTTCCCCTGTGCTGGCATAAATCCACAAACGGCGATAGAGACCAAAGAAAAAATACGTGGGGATCTTGATTACCAGAGCAACCGCACACATCAATAGTACAGCCGGGAAATAGAAGGGCAGTTCACCCACATCCAGCCGCAACGCAAAACTCCCCAATACAGAAACAATTGTTAGCGCGATATCGCCAGAGAAAACGAAACGATTACGAACGTTTCCTCGAGGCCTCATGCGCGCATCCAGTCAACTGTTTCTTTCAAACCATCGACCAGCGAAACTTCAGCGCGAAATCCCAACACGTCCGCAGCTTTTTGTGGGCTTCCTACAGAACGATAAATATCTCCGGCGCGGGGCGCGGCAAACTCGGGACGCGGTGCATTCGGGACTAATTCATAGATAACGTCGAGCAAATCCAGTAACCGAGTTTCGACGCCAGTGCAGATATTGAAAATTTTGCCAGCGGCATTCTTGTGTTCTGATGCGATCAGATTGGCACGTACCACATCGTGCACATTGATCAAATCGCGCGTCTGACCACCATCCCCAAAGACAGTGACAGGTTTCCCATCCAGCAGACGACGCGCAAAGATGGGAACTGCAGCGGCATACATCGAATCGGGTCGTTGACGCGGACCATAGACGTTGAAATATCGCAACGCGACCGCTTCAAGGCCAAATGAACCGGTAAATAGTTCCGCGTACATTTCATCCACGCGCTTGGAGACGGCATAAGGAGATAACGGCTGGGGCAATGTCTCTTCGACGAGAGGCAGCGCATCAGACTCGCCATAGATAGCCGCGCTGGAAGCAACTACGACGCGCTTGACGCCTGCGGCGCGCGCCATATCGAGCAAGCGAGAAGTGCCAGTAATATTGACATCAAAACAGGTTTGAGGCTCATCCATGGATTGAGGTACAGAGACAAACGCGGCTTCGTGAAAAATGATCTCGACGCCGCGCACAGCTTCTTCGACACGGGCAGCCTCCCGTAAATCTCCTTCCAGAATCTCAAGCTGATCTTCCTTAAATTGCCGAGTCAGATCTTCAAGGTTCTCGCGTTTCCCCGAACTGAAATTATCGAGGACACGGACGGAAGCACCCTGCTCCAACAAAGTACGGACGATGTGTGATCCAATGAACCCTGCACCACCAGTGACCAGATATTTCATATTATCTCCCTGTGTGCCTTAATACTGTACCGATCGTCCGCAGGATGATCTGGATGTCCATCCCGAGCGTGCGATGTTTGATGTAATAGAGATCGTATTCGATTTTAACCGCCGTCTCTGTAACGCTGGCTACATATCCATAATTGATCTGCGCCCAGCCCGTCAGGCCAGGTTTGACAAGTAGACGTGCCCGATAAAAGGGAACCTGTCTTTGGTAATCAGCCACCAACTCAGGTCGTTCTGCACGCGGCCCCACGAGACTCATTTCGCCGCGCAGCACATTCCAAAACTGGGGAAGTTCGTCGAGGCGCGCCTTTCGCAAAAAGTTGCCCACCCGAGTCACGCGCGGATCATTCTCCAGGGTTGTTTTTGCTTCACCCTCTGCCTCAGCATCCTGTCGCATGCTGCGATACTTGTAGATCCTAAATACTAATCCACCGCGGCCCAGGCGAGGCTGTGAATAAAAGACAGGAAAGCCCGTATCCACCAACACTGCCAGCGAAAGAAATGGACAAGTAATCACAAAAACCACTAACCCAACAATTGCGCCCAAAATATCCAGCACACGCTTCATTAGTTCATAAAAACCACTCACATGCAGCCCATCCACAAATGAGCGGATGATCCAATCCGATTCGAGGTGGTGGACAGGAACGCGGCCCGTCATTTCTTCATACAATATTGGCATACGCGTTACTTCCACTCCCTTTTCCTGAGCATCCAAAATCGTTTGAAAGGTTGTACCCTCTATTTCGCCGTTGATGGCAATCACAACATCTGAAATGTGATAAACATCGATCAAATTTAGTAAATGGTCGCTGGAACCCAGTACACGAAGTCCACAAATCGTCTTTCCCGTTTTTTGTCTATCATCATCCACGTATCCTACCAAATTGAAAGACCTTGTCGCGGACGAATTGTAAAGTTCAGCCAAGGTTTGTCCGGCCTTGCCTGCACCAATTAACAAAATGCGCCGGCGTTGACCCGTTGTTTTATAAACACGGATAAAGATCATACGCCAAAGTAAAGTCAAGACAGATGCAAAAAACAGGAATGCACCGACACTAACACGCGGCAGATTTGTATCCTGTTTTACAATAAAGACAAGGGAGTAGGCAGCAATTCCAATAAATGCTGCCAGAGCAATTCCGCGCGTCGTTCTTTTTCCACTGCTTGCCACGTGAGGCTCATATAGCTCGATCAGCAATAACATCCACACGATTGGCAAGAGGTAAAACCAGAATTGCGGCTCAATCGCATGGAATAGTTCAGCCTGTTGACCCGCCCTACCAGGAGCAACGCCCTTTGCGAGAAGCTCCTGCAAGTTCACATAATAGTTATAGCGTCTCCAGGTATAGAGTGAAGCAAAGACTGAGACAACCGCCATTGTCAAATCGCCCATCAACAGAATGGAACGATACTCACTCGGGCGTATGCGCAATGGAGTAGTACGAACGTTATCAGCCATTTTTTGGGAGGCCCGAGCTGAAAATACTCCACAAGAAGCCAGTGCCCCATGCAAAGTGCATAGCAGGGATTGCCAGTGACAGGCCGGGAAGCAAATAGGCTTTGCGTTGCCGAAATGCAGAGTAGAACCCTGTGAGAATCATGATGGAAAAATAGGCGAGAAGTTCAATAACCAATAGGAGCCTGGCAAATGGCAAAAATATTGAAAGAACAACCAGGACGAGCAAACTAAATACAAATAATGGAGGCAACGCCTGCCTCCAGCGCAGCGTATCAGGATAGCGGCGAAGCATTCGCCATTTCCAGAAACCATAACGCCAGTATTGACGAATCAGTTCCAAAAGGGTTGCCCGCGCAAAATAAACAGAACGAATAGAAGGGTCCAGCCAGATTTTCCCGCCAGATTTTCTCACACGTGCGTTGAATTCATAATCTTCATTCGTAAGCAGAGATTCATCAAAGAAACCAACTTTCTCGATCAAGGTGCGGCGAAACGAGCCAAAAGGGATAGTATCCACTTCGGCAGCCTGTTTTGTGTGACGATACAACGCATCCCCAACCCCAAGCGGATGGGCAGCCGCGGCCGCAATGGATTTCGCGATCCAGGTGTTCGCGCCTGGACGAATCTCCCAAATGCCACCGACATTCTCTCCGCGTCCTTCCCTGTGCGCCGAAACAGAATTCGCCACGTAGTCGGGATATGGTTTCGAATGAGCATCCAGGCGCAGAATGATCTCACCTCGCGCAGCTTCAATGGCACGATTTAAACCGGAGGGGATGGATCGTTTCGAATTATCCACTATACAAACTTCAAAATCAGGAAAATCCTTTTGAAATGCAGAAATTGCATCTCGGGTTCCATCCGTGGAGAAGCCGTCAGCAACGATCACTTCTATATTAGCGCGCGGATAGGTCTGCTGATGCAGGGCATCCAACAGCAGACGGATGGTCGATTGCTCGTTAAAACAAGGAACGATGACAGAAACTTTGGGCAACATAGTGCAAACAACGCGTTACGAACTACAATGATAATGCGTAATTCATAATCCGTGAATTATTTTCGCTCAAACGGCAAGTGGCAGATGGATCACAAATGTCGTCCCTCGCCCCACCTCACTGCGGACGTTAATTCTACCATCATGTGCCTGAACGATCTCCTGCGCAATAGCAAGACCGAGACCCGCACCATGCCGCATAGCGGCAGTTTCCCCTCCTGCACGTGACGTGTCAACCTGATAGAACCGATCGAAGAGAC
>DATFQC010000410.1:0-4038 GCA_035264425.1 Anaerolineales bacterium | reverse complement strand
AGCGAAGCAGCTGATCTGTCTGCCCAACGTCACATCCGCTGGTGCGATGCTGCGCGGCCGTTTCGGCGAGTCCTCTCTTGTGCGCCTCCTATGTATGATGAGTTATGGACAGCTGCGAAGGCGATGTATAAACTCGAACCCGCAGTTGAACTGGGTGGTGAAGTTGTTATTTATGCGCCACACCTGGATGTGGTCAGCCACGTTCATGGAAAATATATTTATGAAGTTGGATATCACATCCTGCCGTATTTTCTGAACGATTGGGAACGGTTCAGGAATATCCCGCTGGGTGTGTTGGCACATAGCACTCATTTGCGTGGTTCAGGCATTATGGAAAACGGAATCGAAAAGCCAAATGTGAAAGTGACGCTGGCGAGTAAAATATCTGCTGAAGATTGTGAACAGCTCAATTTGGGCTATCTCGATCCGGCGAAGATAAATATTGATGAATGGAAAGACCGTGAAGAGCAAGGTGTGCTTTATGTACCGAAGGCGGGCGAAATTCTTTTTCGGTTGAAATGAGGGCAACTCGTTAGTTGGTTGACCAAGGGGCTGTTGTTATATAAAGGAGAGCAGAAGCGGGGGCAAGGTAAAAACGATAGGGATTTAGGTGGAAATACCCTGATTGGCAACAATATCCGTTCCCAAGTGCCATGGCTGGCTGATAATCCCTCTACGCAATTTTATTTCCTTATGACCGTTATTTGCAAATATCAACTATGCTAGAATAAGACGGATAGCATCGGTTTTTTTATCACTGTAGTTGTTGGCCTAAGGTTGCAATAGAATGAAGTGCTCAAGTTGCCAGACGATCAATCCAGATGAAGCCAAGTTTTGCATGAACTGCGGCGCTTCACTTGCGATAGTTGTGGGGGAAAGTAAAGGGCAAGAAAAGACTCCAGTTTTAGATAAATTTATTCCGCGTGAACTGATGACCAAATTCGAAGCTGCCCGTGCCCAGGATGCGATGATGGGAGAGCGGCGCGTGATCACGATGTTATTCTGCGATGTCAAAGGGTCGACGGCCGCTGCAGAAAAAGTGGATCCCGAAGTGTGGTCGGAGATCATGAACGGTATCTTTGAGTATATGATCCGTCCAATCTATAAATATGAAGGCACGGTGCCGCGCTTAATGGGCGACGCGATCCTGGCTTTTTTCGGTGCCCCGATCGCGCATGAAGATGATCCGCAACGTGCGATACTTGCAGGCCTGGAAATTCAGGAGGGGATCAAAGAGTATGTGAAAGAGATCCGCCTCAAACACGGGCTTGAATTTGGTCTGCGCGTTGGAATTAACACAGGACTTGTCGTTGTGGGTGCGATCGGATCGGATCTGCGGATGGAATATACGGCGATAGGAGACGCGATCAATCTTGCGGCCCGCATGGAACAGACCGCTGTGCCGGGAACCGTTCAAATCTCCGAGGAAACGTACAAGCGGATTGCACCGTTATTCGATGTCGAAGCGTTGGGGGATGTCGAAATTAAGGGTAAAGCTGTCCCTATTAAAACATATCGTCCATTGGGGTTAAAAACGCATCCGGGTCATTTACGTGGAGTGCAAGGATTGTCCTCTCCATTGGTTGGGCGCGAGACGCAAATGGCAGTGCTCAGGCAACAGCTGAACCAACTGAAAATCGGAGCAGGATCCATTGTCACCATCATTGGGGAAGCAGGTCTCGGAAAATCTACTTTGATCTCTGAGTTCGTCAGGTCAAATAGCGAATTGGACATCGGCTGGTTGAGAGGGGACGCGGTCTCTTACGCGCGTTCAGTTAGTTATTTTCCGTGGCGGCAGATCATTCGCCAATCCATTCACGCAAATGATGGTGATTCACTTGCTGAAGTCCGCAGGAAATTACAGCGCGTTTGTGAAACCTGTACACTGCCCCGGGAAAAGATTCCGTTTTTGGAAGCCATGCTTGCAGTGGAAAGTGAAGAAAGTTTACGGGATGTAGCTGGCTACGAGGGCGAAGCACTTGTTCAAAGAATAGTCGATGCGACACAAGGCTACTTGGCCGGTCTGATGGGGAAAGGTCCACTGGCAATTGTTCTTGATGATTTGCATTGGGCGGATGAAGCGTCCTTGAATTTATTGTCGAGTCTGGCAGATATGACCGACACACTTCCGCTGCTTTTTATTTGTATGTTGAGGCCTGATACATCCGCTGCGAGTTGGGACGTTATCAAAAAGGTTCAGCAAAAAGTGATGGATAATTATTATTCCATTTCATTAGAACCTCTGCATGGGGAACAGACTGATATACTGCTGAACAATTTGCTGGGCGTGAACAACTTGTCAAAAAGTGTCAGGGATATGATTATTGAAAGAGGAGATGGAAATCCATTTTTCATAGAAGAATTAATTCGGTCCCTGATTGAAACGAATCAGATTGTGCGCGAGAACGGTCACTGGCGAACAATTCGTGAAGATGCAAAAGTTTCTCTTCCCGATACGCTGCGCGGAGTGCTTGGTGCACGCATTGACCGTTTACCCGAGCTGACAAAACACGTTTTGCAAAATGCCGCAGTTATCGGCCGTTCATTTGACCTGCGCATTCTAAGACAATTGACCAGCTTGAATGGTGAATTTGATGCACAAATTCAATACCTCAAAGAAGTGAGCCTGGTAGAACCATTCCGTGAAGAATATGCGTTCCGGCATGTTTTGATACAGGAAGCCACCTATGACTCAATTCTCATCAAGAAACGTGCAGAACTTCATCGTCGGATTGCAGAAACACTTGCAGAGCTTCATGCCAATCGCCTTGAAGAATTTGCGCCACTGATCGCTTATCATTTTTACGCTGCCCGGGATGCGCGCTCACTCCAATATGATTTAATGGCAGGGGAAAAAGCTGCACGATTGTATGCCAATGCGGAAGCTGCGACCCATTTGGGCCGCGCCCTGGAAGTTGCCAGGCGTAATGGGGACAATGCTGAACAAATAACAAAGCTTTACACTCAACTCGGGTCAGTGCTGGACCTAAGCGGACGTTATGAACAGGCTTTGCAAAATTACGATCAGATGCAAACCTTTGCTCGTGAGCGTGGAGAACGATCCGCTGAGATGGCTGCGCTGATAGCAAAAGCCACCATGTATTCTATCTTTTCACGGATACACGACTCATCTCTCAGTGAACAATTGTTGATTCAAGCTCTTGATATATCCTGCGAGATCGGTGACCGTGCTACGCAAGCGAAATTAAGCTGGAATCTGATGCTCACCTACTTATTCTCGAAACGTCCAGACCAGGCATTGGAGCACGGGGAGCTGGCCCTAAACCTGGCGCGTCAATCAAACGACCGTGAGCAGCTTGCATTTGTCTTGAATGATTTATGTCGACTTTATACCTGCCGGGGAGAATTCGAAAAGGCGTATGAAGTCATTAAAGAAGCACGAGAATTGTGGCGCATGTTGGACCATCAAGTCATGCTGGCGGACAGTCTCGGCTCTGAGGCAGAGGCACGTTTTAATGCCGGTGAATTTAAGGAAGCTTTGAAGTGCAGTCAGGAGGCGTTGCAGATCACAGAAAGGATCGAAAACTTGTGGGGACAGTCGTACGATCGTATGCTTATGTCCTTTGTTTATCTTGAGATCGGTCAACTGGGTTTGGGCATTCAACTGGCAGAGCAAAGCATTCAGCTCGCAGACTCTGCTGGGCTAATTGCCAGCAGCATTGGTTTGCGCTCCGAACTGGCGTGGTTCTATGCTTATGGTGGTGCTTTTGAAAAAGGATACGAACTAATAGAACAGGCCCTACAGGTTGCTGAGGCGAAACAACCTGCCTGGAAGGCGTTTCCACAGGCAGCGAAGATACGTATGCATTTGCTCCAGGCTGATGTTGAATCCGCTATACAGTTTGCGGGAGATGCCCTTTTTGAACCGATCTCGATTCCCTATGCGCGTTACACTATTTTTCTGTGCCTCGCGAACATCGAACTCGCAGTTTCAAGAGGCGATTTTGAGTCAGGTCTACGATTGGCTGACGATTTGTTGAGCGAAGTAATTCCTTTGACGCATGTGGATATTCCTGA
>DATFQC010000409.1:0-3192 GCA_035264425.1 Anaerolineales bacterium | reverse complement strand
TGTTCCGTATGAAGTTGCTCGGTGCGGAAGTGCGACCTGTGATGTCGGGCACGCAGACGTTGAAAGATGCCATCAATGAAGCGATCCGCGATTGGGTGACGAATGTGCGCGATACACATTATCTACTTGGCTCGGCGCTGGGACCTCATCCATACCCGACCATCGTGCGTGAATTTCAGTCGGTGATCGGAACGGAAGCACGTGAACAAATCATGCTGGAAGCAGGACGATTGCCCGATACAGTGATCGCCTGTGTTGGCGGTGGCTCGAATGCAATTGGAGTCTTCAGCGGATTTGTAGACGACGAACAGGTTGAGTTGATCGGCGTCGAAGCGGGTGGCAGTGGAATTGAAACAGGCAAACACGCGGCCCGCTTTGGTGACCCGTCGAGGGGACGTGTGGGAGTTATTCACGGCACGCGCACCTATGTCTTGCAGGACGAAGATGGGCAGATTGCCGAAACACATTCCGTCTCGGCTGGTCTGGATTACGCGGCCGTCGGCCCTGAACATGCGCTGATGAGAGACACAGAACGTGCCTTTTACACATCCGCAACGGATGAGGAAGCTCTGGACGCATTCCAGACGTTGTGCCATACCGAAGGGATTATCCCCGCCCTGGAGTCATCTCATGCCGTGGCGGAGGTCATCAAGCGCGCACCGACGATGCGAAAAGATCAGATGATTCTGGTTAATTTGTCAGGCAGAGGAGATAAGGATTTGAATACAGTGATCAAGGAATTAGGGGAAATTTTATAAGAACAATTCTCGGCAGGAGATTTTATGGAAACATCTGGACTTAATCACATCATTATGACTATTAAAGACGTGAAAGTCTCGCGGGCTTTTTATGGCGATCTTTTGGGCTTTGAAATCAAAGAACTACCCGATGGTTTCTTTTTTATCACGGGTGGAGTGATGATTTTTTTCTATTCATCCCACCATCCTCTCCCTGATGATCGGTTCAATGAGTTCCGTATTGGCCTGGATCACTTAGCCTTTACTGCTCCTGGTGAAGCTGCATTGCAGTCGCTGGTAGAACTTTTAAAAGCAGCGGGCATAAAGACTCAAGGGGTTGAGATATATCACACTGGCAACAAATATGTCGCATTTCGCGATCCAGATAATATCCAACTGGAGTATTGGCTGCCAAAGTAAATCACTGCGCTGTGTAGAGGATATGATGAACCGAATCGAAAACGCCTTCAAGAACAAACCTATCTTCATGCCTTATTTCCCGTTGGGATATCCGGATGTAGATACATCCATTAATGTGATTGAAGCACTCGCCAAGAATGGAGCGGACCTGATCGAGGTGGGGTTGTCATTCTCCGATCCACTGGCGGATGGGCCCGTAATTCAAAAGGCAACGCAGGTGGCGTTGGAGCAGGGAATTACAGTCCGGAAATCATTACAGGCTATTGCCGAATTACGCAAACGTGGCGTTGATATTCCACTGGTATTGATGGGCTACTACAATCCTATGCTGTCCTATGGACTTGAGAAATTCCTTTGCGACGCGATCGACGCAGGCGTGGATGGATTTATCATCCCTGATTTGCCTATGGAAGAATCAGAGGAATTTCAATACGCACTTAAAAAACTCGGCGGTCGAGACATAAGCAATCGGGACCACCCTTTAATCCCAATGCTCGCTCCAACCTCGTCAACTGAACGCATGGAAATGATTGCCCGTAATGCAAAAGGATTTATTTATCTTGTTTCGGTACTAGGTGTAACGGGGGAGCGTAAATCCGTTTCGGAAGGGTTGGGCGAATTAATTGACCGCGTGCGTAATCACACCTCCGCGCCTGTCTGTGTGGGATTTGGGATCGGTACTCCCGAGCAAGCCAAAGAAGTTGGCAAAATGGCAGACGGAGTAATTGTTGGAACCGCTTGTGTACGAACGATTGGGGGGAGTCAAACACCTGTCGAAACCGCGAAAGAGTTTGCGGCTGAGTTTAGAGGTGCCTTGAGTGAGTTGAATGAATGACTGCCACGCTGTTACGTTCTCTGGTATAAACCACTGACGAATTACTATTCCCCAAATCATAACCCTGCGACCATGCTTGAAATCTGACAGGTCGTCCATGAAAGGTATTTAAATGAAATACATTAATGTGCCCAACACAGATATGAGCGCCTCAGAAATTTCACTGGGCTGCATGCGGATTTCAGAGATGACGAATCAGGAAATATCCACTTTGATCCACACAGCCCTGGATGAAGGCATCAACTTCTTTGACCATGCTGATGTGTACGGAGGTGGAAAATCGGAGGAGAAATTTTCCGAAGCCTTGAACATGGGCTCTGGTCTGAGGGAGAAGATGATCCTGCAAACCAAATGCGGCATTCGTCAGGGCAGTTTCGACTTTTCCAAAGCACATATTTTAGAGGCAGTGGATGGTAGTTTGAAGCGGTTGAGGACTGATTATGTTGATGTGCTTTTGCTTCATCGCCCGGATGCGCTGGTGGAACCGGAAGAGGTCGCTGAGGCGTTCACGATCCTGGAATCCAGCGGCAAGGTTAAGTACTTCGGAGTTAGCAATCAGAATCCAATGCAGATCGAATTGCTATGCAAATTCGTAAAGCAGAAAATTCACTTCAACCAGCTCCAGCTCAGTATCACCAACACAGGCATGATCGATGCAGGAATCAATGTTAATATGCAAATCGACCGCTCCATCAACCGGGATGGCAGCATTCTTGATTACTGCCGTCTAAAGGATATTATCATTCAACCCTGGTCCCCATTCCAATACGGCTTCTTTGAAGGCGTGTTTCTGGATAACCCCAAATTCCCCGAACTCAATCAGAAGATCGACGCGATTGCAGCCGACAAGGGAGTGACCAATACGGCTATTGCGGTTGCCTGGCTCCTCCGCCATCCAGCCCACATGCAACCCATCCTTGGCACAACCAACCCTCAGCGGGTAAAAGATTCGTGTAAGGCATCTGGGGTTACCCTTACTCGCGAGGAATGGTACCAGATCTATTTAGCTGCAGGAAATACGCTGCCTTAGACTAAATGAAAAAATGAGCACGCGTGTGTTGGAACGGCTTGTGTAAGAATGATTGGGATCAGTGAAAATCAGTTGGGACAGCCAGAGAGTTCGTGAGAAGTTTTGCCAATGCGTTACGATAGTAATTTGTAGGTCTTATCTGCAATCTCAATTGTCTCACCAGGCTCGAA
>DATFQC010000408.1:0-3495 GCA_035264425.1 Anaerolineales bacterium | reverse complement strand
GGTGTCAAGGAGTTGAAGAATGTCAGCATACACGGTAGTTACCGCCCGAGAGAACGAACGATTTTGGGAGCTCAACAATGGAATGGTACGGGCCGACGGCCCCACCTTTCTCGAACATGACAGCGCCGTCACACAGTACTGGTCCCACTTAGACGAGACCTTTCCAGACAACCAGTTTTGCCTGGTGGAGCAGGAAAGCGGCAGAGCCGTTGGAGTGGGCAACAGTATCCCGGTAGCCTTCGAGGGCGAATGGGCTGATCTGCCCGCTAGAGGGCTCGACTGGGTTTTGGAAAAAGGTTTTCAGGACCGGGCTGCTGGCAAAACAGCGACCATCATGAGCGCGCTGTATATCGAAGTAGCCGGTACCCATCGCGGGCAACATCTTAGTTCACAAATGATCTCTGTCATGCGCCAGATTGCCCTTTCTCAAGGCTTTAGCCATTTGGTGGCCCCCGTCCGTCCCTCATTGAAAAGTCGCTATCCTTTGATTCCAATTGAAGAGTATTTCCAGTGGCAGAATTCAGATGGACTTCCATTGGACCCCTGGTTACGGGTGCATGTCCAGGCGGGTGGGAAGGTCCTGCAGCCTTGTCCGAGTGCCATGGTGGTCAAAGGGTCAAGCCAGCAATGGATGGCGTGGACCGGCATCGACTTCCCAGGCGATGGCAACTACACGATCCCGCATGGCCTGGTGCCAGTCACCGTCCGCGGCGGCGAAGGAGAATATATTGAGCCAGGCATTTGGGTTCTGCATGCACTGTGAGAATCAGGCTGACAAACAGAGTGTTCTGCCGGGAAAACTGGTTAGTAGGACAATTAAACAAAATCTAACTTAATGGAGGTAGCAGTGAACTTCGCCAAATGGGTATATCGGACAGCCGGCATCTACGGGCTCTTGGTGCTGGCCCCGCTACTTTTTCTTGAGCGTGCCGTGTCACAGACCTCTCCGCCTGCCATCACCCACCCAGAGTATTACTACGGCTTTGCCATCACCGGCGTGGCATGGCAGGTAGCGTTTCTTGTCATAAGCCACGACCCGCAGCGTTTCCGCACTATGATGCCGGTCACCTGGCTTGAAAAGAGCTGGGGACTCATTGCCATCGTGCTGTATATACAGAACCGCATCTCACTGCAGACGCTGGCGCTCGGCCTGATCGATCTGCTGCTCGCCTCGTTTTTTGTGTCGGCGTATATCACCACCCGCCGCAACATGAATGGCACCGATTATTAAAATCGCTCTGTTTTTTAATTGAACTCGAGGTTATGGCTCATGATGAAAACCATGATAGTAGGCATAAGTTGTTTATTTACAATGAGTTGTGAAAGCCGTTGTATGTAGCTCATAGATTCAAAGGAGAAAGTAGAATTATGTCACCGAATTTAGACTCACAAATTCAATCTGCCGAGGAGGAATGGCTCCAACATTGGAAAAGCGGACCTTCCCGTTTACGCTGGAACAAAATCCCTCTGCAAGTAGGAGATCAGGCTCCGAATTTTGAATTGCAGGACTCAACCGGAGCCACAGTACAGTTGCACAACTTTTGGCAGGATAAGCCCGCCTTGGTCCTGTTCTGGCGGCATTACGGATGCGGTTGTGGTATGGAACGTGCAAGGCGTTTGCAAAATGAGTACACTGACTACATCAACCTGGGTGCAAAGGTAGTGATCATTGGACAGGGTGAACCGGAACGTGCGGCTCTCTATATCCACAATCGCAACATACCCTGTCCGGTTTTATGTGATCCGACCTATACGGTCTATCAGGCCTATGATTTACTGGAAGGCAAGCCATCTCAGATTGTTTTTGATGCGCCAGATAAACTCTTGCAATGCGATCTAGAGACAGGGATACGTCTACAAAATTCTCGACATGGCACAGAACGTGCCACCGTAGATAACCCGTGGCAATTGCCTGGAGAATTTGTTGTCGATACATCGGGTGTAATTCAGCTTGCTTACCGTTATCAATATTGCGAAGATTGGCCGAATCCACTGGTTCTGATCGGAGCGATCAAAGAAGCCATCTGGGAGCACCGATAAAGGATCGCCGCCCATTTTGCTGATAATGACTGGTCAGCAGGGCAACCGAACAAAATTCAGCTGATTGGAGATAGCAATGAAATTTGCGAAATGGGTATATCGTACTGTCGGCATCTACGGACTCGTGGTGCTGGCACCGCTGCTCTTTCTCGAACGCGCTGTGTCACAGACCTCTCCGCCCGCCATTACACACCCGGAGTATTATTACGGCTTTGCCATCGTCGGTGTAGCGTGGCAGGTGGCGTTTCTTGTCATAAGCAACGACCCGCAACGTTTCCGCCCGTTGATGCCGGTTACCTGGCTTGAAAAGACCTGGGGATTCATTGCCATCATACTGTATGTACAGAACCGCATCTCATCCGAGGTTCTGGTGCTTGGATTGATCGACCTGCTGTTTGCGGCGTTTTTCGTGTCCACATATATCACCACGACCCAAAGCTGGGTGCATTCTTAGCTTACTCAGAGGAGCCTGCGGCCAGAGTCCCCAGCCGAGCAGGACAACGGTAGCTTGATACATGCCATATTCAAGACAACTTTCAAAATCAATTCAATAAAGTATTGAGGAGGAAGAAATGACCTGGGATGATTTTAAAAAATACGGTGATGAAAAACTTTGTGAATTAAACAAGGATGAAGGTATTGAAATCAGTTATATGGATTTCTCGTCATCAAAATCAGATCGCCTTTTCATGAACTCAATGTACTGGTTGATGATGAAAACTATGTTTGGCGGCTTCCTGGAAATGATGCCATAGGAGCATAATCAGATGTCAAAAGCAAGCCTTGTTAGTTTAGGCGGAATAGCTGCGGTTCTTGCAGGAATCCTTCGCGGAATTGCCTCATTCATCCCTGCTACAACTCCTGATGCGGCACTCCAGCTACTTTACCTCCTTACGGATATATTTATCCTTCTGGGCATCTTCGCCTTATATGGGGTTCAGTATAATGAAACTGGGAAATTAGGTTTTCTGGGCTTTTTAATTGCAGTAGTTGGCATTCTAGTCATCAGGTCCAGCAAAGCCATATCAGGAGTTAATCTGTATCCAGCAGGGTCGCTAATCTTTTCCCTGGGTCTTATTATCCTCGGTATCAGGCTGTGGCTAGCTAACGTACTTCCGAGTTGGGTTGTTGGGCTTTGGTCACTTTCAGTTTTAGTGGGAATGATTGGATATTTTGTACCCTCACTTGACTCACTATTCGCTGTAGCTGGATTAATGTTTGCTGTTGGTTTTGCCGCCGCTGGCATTAAGTTGCAATCAGTAGCCAAGATAGCCAAAGACATTTGATGAACACCCCGCATCTTGTGATTATTGGTGCAGGCTTTGGCGGCCTGAGTGTAGCACGCCAATTGAGAAATGCTCCCGTTCAAATCACATTGATTGATAAGCAGCAAATGAGGAGTTATCAACAGTAGCTCGCGTTTGCAGCGTGGCCATAAACAAGTTATCCACAGGA
>DATFQC010000407.1:0-4658 GCA_035264425.1 Anaerolineales bacterium | reverse complement strand
CAGCAGCTTTCCGATATCCTCTTCACTCGCCTCGGGCTGGAACCACCGGATCGTGGCAATAAAACTGCCAGCGGACATTTCTCCACCTCCGCGGGTGTACTCGATTTGTTGCGCGGCAAACATCCCGTTGTGGATCTGGTGCTGGAACATCGCGAATTGTCCAAGCTAAAGTCAACGTATGTGGATGCTCTCCAGGCCGCGCTCAATGCAGATACAGGATGTGTGCACACCTCCTACAGCCAGATTGGCGCGGTGACCGGACGTTTATCTTCCTCCGACCCCAATCTGCAAAACATCCCGATCCGCACCGAAGAAGGTCGCCGCCTCCGCCACGGGTTTATCGCAGGCAAAGGCAATGTATTGCTGTCTGTAGATTACTCGCAGATCGAGTTACGTCTTGTGGCGCATATGGCTCAGGATGAAGGGATGTTAGCCGCCTTCCGCGCCGGAGAAGACATCCATGCCACTACGGCGGCAGCGATTTACGGCGTAAGCACGGACAAGGTCACGAAGGCCATGCGTCGTCATGCCAAGGCGATCAACTTCGGTCTCATCTATGGGATGTCAGTCTTCGGTCTCACGCGCACAACAGAGTTGACGCTGGCCGAAGCCGAGACCTTTGTCAAAGCGTATTTCCAGAAATTTCCCGGCATCAAGAAATATCTGGATGGCATCCGTAAGCAAGCCGCACAACAGGGATACGTCGAGACCTTGCTGGGACGCCGACGTTATTTCCCGGCCTTGCAGAGCAAAGCCAACGTCCAGGTGAAGAATCGGGAGGAACGAGAAGCCATCAATGCACCTGTACAGGGCACCGCGGCCGACATCATGAAGATCGCCATGCTGAACATTCCGCCTGCATTGAAAGAAGCAGGGTTGAAAGCGAAAATGCTTTTGCAGGTACACGACGAACTTGTATTTGAATGTCCAAAGAATCAGTTGAAGGAAACCGCACACGTGGTTCAGGAAATCATGGAAAACGCGTTTCCTCTGGATATCCCTCTTTCCACCGAAGCACGCTATGGTGCGAACTGGGGAGAAACTAAATCCATTTCAGAATAAACCATTTGTAAGGGGTACTCAAAAGCCCTCTACGTTATAATTACACCTATGCCCGGACGAGAAGACATTTTCCAGAAGTCAATGAATGAAGGCCATTCCTCTGCCTGGGATCAGGAATGGGGAAAAGCGGCTGTTGCCTATCGCATGGCCCTGCAGGAAATGCCGGATAACCCCAAGGCCCTCAACAGCCTGGGACTGGCGTTGTTCCAGCAGGGCAACTATGAGGAAGCGCTCCATATCTACAAGCGCGCCGCGCAGGTATCTCATCAGGATCCCTCACCGATGGAGAAACTCGCGCAGCTTCTCGAACGGACGGGTCACCTCAACGAGGCAATTGCTGCCGCTGCCAAAGCCGCGGAGCTGTTCCTCAATCAACGGGATGTGGATAAAGCGATTGAGAACTGGGTGCGGGTGACTATGCTCGACCCCGAGAATGTAATGGCCCATTCGCGTCTGGCACTGGCTCACGAACGTCTCGGGCACAAAGCCCGGGCGGTGACAGAATATATTGCTGTTGCCAGTCTCGTTCAGCGCACCGGCAATATCCAGAAAACTGCGGAACTTGTCAATAAAGCTTTACAGTTGATCCCGGACAGTGAAGAGGCAAAACAGGCCCTGTCGATTTTGCGGGCAGGGCAATTACTGCCAAAACCGTTGCGCCCCAAGGGCGCGACCGGGCCGATTGCAATGGCTCAAGTAAAGGAATTGGATCGTCCCAGGAAGCAGACCGATTCAGGACTGGACCCGATCGCGGAAGCGCGTCAAAAAGCATTGACCCGGTTGGCAGAGATTCTCTTCGAGTATTCCACCGACGACGGTCAGGCGGTTCAGGCGCGGCGCGGTCTGCAGGCCCTCATGCGGGGCACGGGCCAGCTTTCCATGCAATCCTCTGAACAGACAAAAGTGGTGATGCATCTGGGTCAGGCCATCGACGCGCAGACCAAGAACAATGAGAATCAGGCTGCCGAAGAATTGGAACACGCGCTCGAGGCGGGATTCAACCATCCTGCCCTTTATTACGATTTGGGTTTGCTGCGTTCCAAGGGAGATCGCCTCGAGTCGGCAGTGCGTCATTTGCAGCATGCGGTCAAACACCAGGACTTTGGTCTCGCGGCGCGTTTGCTAATGGGTCAGCTCAACCAGAAGCTTGGCCGGCTGGGTCCCGCCTCCCTGGATTATCTCGAAGCGTTGAAGCTGGCAGATGCGATGGTTGTGCCGACTGAACAATCGGATGAGATCCGTCAGATGTATGAGCCACTCATCGAGGCCCAGGCGAATGAAACGGATGAAGCGGCCCTCAAGCGTCTTTGTGACAATGTCAACGAGATGCTCATGCGCAAAAATTGGCGTGACCATTTGTACAAGGCCCGCGAGCAGATGCCCAAGCAGGATGGCGATATGCCCATGCCTCTGGCCGAGGTGATCCTGCAGGCGCAATCCAGCCAGGTTCTCGAATCGATCAACCACGTCCACCAGTTGGCGCGCGCAGGCTCACTCCGTTCCGCGATGGAAGAAGCTTATTACGCGCTGACGTTCGCGCCGACCTATCTTCCCCTCCATACTTTGATGGGTGACCTGCTCGTGCGCGAAAATCACACAGAAGAAGCCATGGCAAAATTCAACACGATCGCGCAAGCCTATAGCGTGCGCGGCGAAGCGGCACAGGCAGCAAAACTCCTGCGGCGTGTCATTCAACTCGCGCCCATGGACATGGGTGCCCGCTTAAAGCTAATCGATCAATTGATCGCGCGCGGACAGATGGACGATGCCATTCGGGAATACCTCGAACTGGCGGATACGTACTATCGTCTCGCCGAACTGGATATGGCGCGCAAAACCTACACGACCGCGCTGCGGGTTGTCCAGCAAGCCAACGCGGACCGCAGCTGGAACATCCATATCCTGCAGCGCATGGCCGATATCGATATGCAGCGCCTGGATTGGAAACAGGCCATCCGCGTCTATGAACAGATCCGCACCCTGCGCCCAGACGATGAAGGGATGCGTAAGAGTTTGATCGAGCTGAGTCTGCGAATGGGACAGCCCGCCCAGGCCAATGCTGAGATCGAAAGCTATCTCACGTATTTACAGGGTCATGGTGATAGCGAGCAGGGGATCAAATTTGTGCAGGAACTGCTGGTGGAACGCCCCAACGAGATTGTCCTGCGCCGAGCGCTCGCCCAACTCTATCAGCAAACCGGCCGAGTGGAAGAGGCTGTGACACAACTTGATTCCATTGCAGAGGCCATGCTGACGGCAGGCAAAAAAGAAGAGGCCATGGTGGTGATCAACCAGATCCTATTGATGAGACCACCAAATGCCCAGCAATACCGACAACTGTTGATGCAACTCCAGCAACAATAGACATCCACCCGCCACAGGCTTCTGTGGCGGTTTTTGTTGTTTATCGCGCTGAGCGGAATACATGTAGACGAAGTGCGGGTTTGATGCTAATGATAATCGTCATGGTACCTGTGCTTCGACTGCGGGCCTGAAAAGCACACACGGTGCTAGAGCGCCAGTCCGCTCTGCGCGAAGTGCAGTGCTATAATCCCAGCGACTTTGCTTCTGGAGAAATAGAATATGCCTCAAACCCGTAACCGCGCCGTGATGAACTGGCTCTTCCTATTTGCCTTCATCGTGGCGTTTCTGGTTGTCTTCGGGGGATTTGTCCGTCTCACCCGCTCCGGCCTTTCCATTACCGAATGGAATCCAGTCAGCGGGACCGTCCCGCCTGTTGGCGAACAAGCCTGGCGGGATGAATTTTCTAAGTACCAACAGACACCCGAGTTCAAACAGATCAACTTCAACATGGACGTTCAGGAATATAAATTTATATTCTATATGGAATGGATCCATCGCTTTATCGCCCGCCTGGCAGGCCTGGTCTATGCCATCCCGGTGTTTTATTTTCTTTTCAGGAAGACCATTCCGTTCAAGGAATTCGGCATCTATTTTGTGATGGGTCTGCTCTTCATCGCCCAGGCAGCAGCTGGTTGGGCCATGGTCGCCAGCGGATTGGTTGACCGTCCCTCGGTCAGTCATTTCAACCTGACCATTCACTTGCTCCTTGCCCTCTCCTTGCTCGGTCTGAGTCTGTGGACCGCATTTGGTCATAAATATGGCTTCCCCTCTCCAACAAAAAAGGTGAAATGGTCAACCGCTTCCAAGTTGGCAGTTATATTTCTCGGGATTCTACTCATTCAAATTTCCTACGGTGGGTTCACGGCAGGACTTAAAGCCGGTCACGTTTCCGATACCTGGCCGCTCATGTTCGGTAAATTGATTCCGCCCAACCTGTTTAGTTCCTTAACTAACTTCTTTGTGGCGCCGCAGACAATTGTATTCATTCATCGCTGGTTTGCGTTTGTTGTCCTCGCGGCAGTGATCTATGTGTACCTGGTCGTCCGCAAAACAAATTATCAAAGCGACTTGTTCAGGGGTCTGCAATGGCTGGTCGCTGCGGTGGCCCTGCAAATCGGATTGGGCATCCTCACCATCCTAACGTATGTCAACATCGTTATTGCGCTGATGCACCAGGCCGGAGCTATTGTTTTGTTTGTGTTGGCAATCTATTTCATCCACCGCTTCAGGGC
>DATFQC010000406.1:0-5823 GCA_035264425.1 Anaerolineales bacterium | reverse complement strand
TATGGGCAAAGTGATCAGCGAAGCGCGTGGCGATGTGCAGGAAGCCATTGACATGGCTTACTTCATGGGTGGCGAAGGACGCCGCCTGCTGGGTTACACAGCTCCCGTTGAAATGCCAAATAAATTTGGAATGGCGGTGCGTGACCCGGCTGGTGTGGTTGGATTGATCACCCCCTGGAATTTCCCGATTGCTGTCCCTTCCTGGAAGATTTTTCCAGCCTTAGTCGCCGGTAACACCGTGATCTGGAAACCCTCCCCAGAGACGCCTGCCATCTCTGCCGCTTTTGTTAAAGTCTTTGAAGAAGCCGGCTTGCCAGCCGGGGTATTCAATCTTCTCTTGGCACCCGGTGGGGAAGTTGCAAAAGCTTTGGTCAGTCATCCCGATGTACGCGTGCTTTCCTTTACTGGCTCAACCTCAACAGGACGTGCGATTGCAGAATCTGCGGCGCGGCTCAACAAAAAGTTATCACTCGAGATGGGTGGCAAGAATGCCATCCTTGTGATGGAGGATGCTAATGTTGAGCTTGTCACGGACGCGACACTGTGGGCCGCGTTTGGAACAAGTGGTCAGAGATGCACTGCCGCCAGCCGCTTGATCGTTCAAAAAGGGATTGCAAGTAAAGTCAAAGAGTCCTTGGCGGAACGGACAAAGAAATTGCGGCTGGGCGATGGACTTGATCCAAATGTAGAGGTGGGTCCTGTAATTAACAGGACTGCCCTCGAACGAATCCATAACTATGTGCAGATTGGACAAAAGGAAGGGGCACGGGCACTCACAGGTGCATCTGTGGCGGATGTAAACGGCAAAGGCTTTTTCTATAGCCCAACCTTGTTTGATGGAGTCAGGCCTGGTTCCACACTCGAAGCGGAGGAGATCTTTGGTCCCGTGCTTTCGATCATAGAAGTCGACTCACTTGAAGAAGCGATCGAAGTCAACAATCGCTCGCAGTACGGATTATCTACATCCATTTTTACACAGGATGTAAACCGTGCTTTCACCGCCATGCGTGACATCTTTAGTGGATTGGTTTACATCAATCATGGTACGACCGGCGCAGAGATTCAATTTCCCTTTGGCGGCGTACGCGGCACCGGCAATGGACACCGCGAAGCCGGCCAGGCTGCGCTCGAGGTATTCACGGAATGGAAATCCATTTATGTGGATTATTCAGGCAAGTTGCAGCGCGCCCAGATCGATAATCGTGAGGAAGATGTCTAAGAAGTGAAGAAAATTTATTTTCTTATACTCGCGATCATTGGCTTGTTCGTGCCCTATTATTTTCTGCTCAAATTTCTCAATGGAAATGGATTCAACATCCCTTTACTGGTTCAGCAACTGTTTGCAAACGATATATCGACATTCTTTGCGGTTGACCTGGTTATTTCGATCATTGTGTTTTGGATCTATATGTTTGCAGAGTCAAACAAATTGCAGATGAAGAATTCCTGGCTCTATATATTGGCATCCTTACTCGTAGGACTTTCCTTTGCGTTGCCGCTCTTCCTTTATTTTAGAGAAAATAAATTAGCAACCAAATGACATTGAACTGGGAAGGCACTTACGCGATTGCTTTAGAGTTACGCAGACAACATCCGGATGTAAATCTAGATAATGTAACGCTCGGACAGATTTACAAGTGGACGTTGCAACTATCGGAATTTGAGGATGATCCATCGCTTGCAAACGACGACATCCTTTACGCAATCTATCAAGATTGGTTCGAGGAGAACATCCATGGATAATGAAAGACTTAATTTGCCCCAATACGATATTCCGCAAGATATCCAGAATGCCGTAACCGTTACGACACTCGACCGCCTCTATAACTGGGGTCGGCGTTCCTCGGTCTGGCCGCTCATGTTCGGTCTCGCCTGTTGTGCGATCGAAATGATCGTTGCACAAACAGCGCGCTACGACATGGCTCGCTTTGGCATGGAGGTCATGCGCCCCACCCCTCGTCAGGCGGATCTTATGCTCGTCTCCGGAACAGTGACCAAGAAGATGGTCCCTGCAGTGATCCGTCTCTACAACCAAATGCCGGAACCCAAGTATGTGGTGGCAATGGGCGCCTGTGCATCCAGCGGCGGGCCATTCAAAGAAGGATATAACGTGGTGGCAGGGATTGATAAGTTCCTGCCCGTGGATGTGTACATTCCCGGCTGCCCTCCCACACCTCAGGCCCTTATCGCGGGAATGATCAAGCTGCAGGAAAAGATCGATAAGGAATCCATCAGGAAAGTGCGCTGGTATCGAAAAGGTCCAGATACTGTGGAAGTTCCGGTCCCGATCCTTGGACCCGATCTCATTGACCCGCGCCGCAATGCCGAGATCAAAGCAACCACAGCGAAAGAAGGATGACGCGATGACTATTCCTGTTTCCCCTTCTCCTGCCGCGCAAGCCTCGGCCTTTGATCTGGCCGCGCGTTTCCCAAATATTGTCTCTGCTGAGACTCGTCCCAGCTACAAAGGTTGGATTGTTGCCAAAGACAACCTGGTTGAAGTGGCAACCGCTCTCCGAGATGAGTTCGGCTACGACCTGCTCTCCACTGTCACCGGTGTGGACTACTTTCCGGAAGATAAAATGGAAGTGGTCTACCATGCTTACAAAACAACCGGGGGTCCCGGCCTGGAATTCAAAGTTCAGGTTCCACGTCAAGACCCAATCGAAGTTCCTTCTCTGATCAACATTTGGCCCGGCGTCGACTTTCAGGAACGTGAAGTCTGGGATCTGCTGGGGATTCGATTCACGGGGCATCCGGACCTGCGTCGTATTCTCATGTGGGAAGGTTATGAAGGCCATCCCCTGCGCAAGGATTGGAAGGAACCTTTCTATGAAGAAGATTTCAAGCCGTTCAAAAGCCGCTGGCCGGATGGTCAGTTTCATCTGGCAGAGGAAAAGAATCCCTTACAGGATAATTTGAAATTCCCGCAAAACTTTGATCCCGAAAAGTGGATTCCCGAGGGTGATGCGCTGCTCTACGGATCGCTGGCTCGCTACACCCTAAAAAATGAAGAGGGGTTGGAAACAGACCGGATCGTGCTCAATATGGGACCGCAGCATCCTTCCACGCACGGCGTATTTCGTGCCGCATTAACGGTCGAAGGAGAAACGATTGTCGGTCTCAAACCCGTGATTGGTTATCTTCATCGTAATCATGAAAAGATCGGCGAACGCAATACCTATATCCAAAACATGCCCTTCACCGATCGCCTCGATTACTTTAATTCAATGGCAAATAATTTCGGTTATGCAATCGCAGCCGAAAAGCTGATGAACATTCCTGTCGCAGAGCGGGCAGACTATATCCGCGTGATTATGGCCGAACTGACCCGAGTGCAGAATCACCTCATATTCATCGGGAACCTGTTGAATGACTTGGGTGCGATGTATACCCCCGCCCTTTATGCCTTTGAAGAACGTGAATTGATCCTGGACATTTTCGAGGCTGTTTCCGGCGCTCGCATGATGTGCAACTACTTCCGATTTGGCGGTGTGGTGCGTGATGTGCCGGATGACGTGATGCAGAAAATCAAAGATCTGGTCTTTGAGCGCCTACCGGCCAAGACCGATGAAATGGATCGCTTCCTCACAGAGAATGAAGTGTTGGTTTCGCGTTTACAGGGTGTGCACGTGATTGATGGAGAGACAGCCGTTAAATATTCCGTGACCGGCCCCGTGCTGCGGGCTGCGGGCGTTCCTTATGATATAAGGCGTGCAGACCCCTATAGCATTTATGACCGCTTTGAGTTCGATGTGGCCATGCGCACGAATGGTGACCTCTACGATAATTATTTGATCCGCCTGGATGAGATCTGGCAATCGCTTCGAATTTTGCAACAGGCAATCAAGCAGATTCCTCAAGGACCCATCAACTCTCAGAAACCGCAGTATCAGGTCCGCGTTCCGGCGGGAGAAGCCTATGGTCGCATCGAATCGCCCAAAGGTGAGCTTGGCTTCTACGTCATCTCGAACGGCAAACCGAATCCCTGGCGCTATCACGTCCGCGCCCCATCCTTCGTCAATATCACTCCCCTGGAACAGATTTGTTTGGGCACCAAGATTGCCGATTTCGTTGCTTTGTTCGGCGTCCTGGATGTGGTGATGGGCGAGCTGGATCGCTAAAGGAGAGAACATGTACGGAAAAGGTATTCTTAAAGGATTGAGTGTTACCTGGAAGCGCTTCTGGGATACGTATATTGAGGACCTCTCATGGCTGTTGCGAGGCAAGAAGCGCTACTTCACGGAAGAAGGGATCAAACACCGCTCCAGCAGTGATACGAAAGGCATCTTCACGATCCAATATCCGGAAGAACGATTGATCGCGCCGGAAGAGATGCGCTATGTCCCGTTCCTGGTTTACGATGAAAAGCCAGACGGCACGCAGGAACAGCGCTGTACGTCTTGTGGAATTTGTGCGAAGGTCTGTCCGCCTCAATGTATCTGGATCGTACGGTCCAATGATCCAAATACCGGTCGCCCGATTCCCGAACCGACCGAGTTCTACGTCGATGTCGACATTTGCATGAACTGCGGCTTCTGTGCCGAATATTGTCCATTTGATGCCATCATCATGGATCACGACTTCGAACTCGCCTCGTATGGGCGCAGTGTCTACAATATGGAGAAACTGCTCAAACCCGCTTCCTACTATAAAAACATTCGCCCCTTGAACTATGAGCGCAATGAGGCAGAGCGCAAGGCCAAGGAAGCGGCAAAAGCAGCGAAGGCTGCTGCTGCCGCCGCTGCCTCAGCCCCAACTTCATAAATCAATTACAAAGGATTTGTTCTTAAGCCTTTCGTGTCCTTCGTGCCCGTAGTGTTTAAGAACTGGTAAAACTAATGACAGACACAATTACAAAAGAAGCCATCTTAGCTGCATTGAGTAAAGTGCAGGAACCTGAGTTAAACAATGACCTTGTTACGCTCAACATGATCCGTGAACTGGAGATCAGCGATAATGTTGTTTCCTTCACGATCATGCTCACGACCCCGGCCTGTCCATTGCGTGGACAGATCGAAAAGGAAGCCCGGCAGGCTGTGATGTCCGTTGAAGGTGTGAAGACTGTTTCCATCAAATGGGACTCTGATGTTCCCAACGATGGTCGTATGCGTGGCTTGCTCAATATGCCCATCCGTAACGCCATCGCCGTAGGTTCCGGAAAAGGCGGTGTTGGCAAGTCCACTGTCGCTGTGAATATCGCAGTTGCTCTTGCACAAAGCGGCGCGCGGGTCGGATTGATGGATGCAGATATTTACGGTCCCAACGTGCCGACTATGCTCGGCGTGGAAAAGCTGCCGCCGCCTCAGGGAAAGAGACTCATTCCCGCACAGGCGTATGGGATGAAGATGATTTCCATGGGTCTGCTCGTCAAGCCAGGGCAACCGCTTATCTGGCGCGGACCTATGCTCAACTCTGCCATCCGTCAGTTTCTGGGCGACGTGGAATGGGGCGAGCTGGATTATTTGATCGTTGACTTGCCGCCCGGAACCGGTGACGCGTCTCTTTCCCTTGCTCAAGCATTACCTCTCAGCGGCGCAGTGATCGTAACACTTCCCCAATTGGTCTCCCTCGAAGATGCCAGCCGCGGCTTGAATATGTTCCGCACCCTGGAAGTGCCGATCCTGGGGATCGTGGAGAACATGTCCTATCTTGACCTGCCTGATGGCACGCGCATGGATATTTTCGGCTCCGGTGGTGGTGAGCAATTAGCACAGGCAACCCAAGCCAATTTCCTCGGCAAGATTCCCATTGATCAGAATGTGCGCATCGGCGGCGATAGCGGGAAACCGATTTTGGTATCTTATCCTGATTCACCTGTGG
>DATFQC010000405.1:0-3673 GCA_035264425.1 Anaerolineales bacterium | reverse complement strand
ATCGTTTCGGTCACCGCGAACGAAATCCAATTCGTGGGCTGGCCTGCCCTGCCCCTGAGCCCGGATGTCAAAGTTGAAGGTGGCAATGGAGACGAGAATAATAATGAAGGCACAGCCCAGCCTGGAAACGTGACGTTGAGTCCGAACCAGAATGTGCTGGTCGTGTTATGTCCCTCTGATAACAATCAGATCGTGATCACACAGATTATTATTATTGTGGTCAATCCTTCCGAGGAAGGTGGGAACGAATCCTCTGGTAATAATGACAAAGTATTGATCTGTCACAAACCAAAGAAGAACCCGCATACATTGAGTCTGCCTCAATCGGCTGTCCCTGCCCATCTCGCGCATGGAGACACATTGGGCGCATGTCCTTAATCTGAAACATCACATACAAAACATCGGGATGAACGGACTTCATCCCGATGTTTTTATTTATATTCCCCTCAAATTCTGCTTCGACGTCATGCAAGGGTTTTGTGCTAAAATTTTGACCAGTCGGATGGATATGGATCTGGGGAAATGACCCTTTCTTAGCGGTATTACTTTTAATCATAAGATATCAATAGGACTGCATACACAGAAAAAGGATTATGATTTCTTGAACAGGAAAGTGAAATGATCGATTGGCTCTCCGAAAACCGCAATTTGCTTCTTCGTTTACTGGGTACTTTGGTGGCAACCGTTTTGATTGTGCTGCTGATTCGACAGGAAGGCTGGGGCGAGATTGTTAATGCTGTAAAACAAATCTCTCTCGCCAGTTTTCTCCTGGCACTGGTCTCTCTTTTAATTTCCCGTCTTTTTGTGATTGCGCGCTGGCACGTATTGCTTCAATCGGGAGGCGTAAAAATACCTTTTTCCCGCAGTGCGGAACTAACTCTCATGGGACTCTTCGCCTCCAATTTTCTTCCAACCACCATTGGCGGAGATGTTGTGCGCCTGACGGGAGTCATGCAGATGGGCTTTGATCGTGCTATCTGTCTGGCGTCCATCGCCGCCGACCGTATCGTCGGTTTGGCAGGCATGGCGCTTGTTGTCCCGTTTGGCTTGATCCCCGCCTGGAATAGCCTGGGACAGACTCCGCAAAAATTATTGGCTTTAATGGCTTCATTTGAAAGACCTATGCGTTTTGCACGCCGAACATTACAAACCTTTTCTACCTGGCTTCATCAGCCAAGAGCATTGATTGTTTCCCTGTTGTATACATTCGGGAATATGTTTTTTATTTTCCTGGCGGTCTATATCTTGATTGAAGGGTTGGGCAATCACTTATCTTTCTGGTTGATCGCCGGTTTGTGGAGCCTGGCTTATTTTGTCACCCTCATTCCCATCTCGATCAACGGCTATGGCGTGCAGGAACTTTCTCTCACTTACTTATTTTTGCATGTGGGCGGCTTGAGCGCCACAACCAGCCTGAGTATGGCGGTGCTGATCCGAATCGTTTTTATGTTTGCCAGCCTTCCGGGCGCAGTGTTTCTGCCTTCCATATTGCTGGCCATCAGCCATCAGAAAAAAGATCCGGCTTCGCTGTAGCTCAAATATGACAAGTGACATTCACCAACAATTGTGTGCTTTGCTCGATCAAGAGGGCGCGACGTATCGTGTCATCGAACATGAGCCGGAAGGTCATACAGAACTGATCGCCAAGATTCGCGGAAATCGAATTCAGCAATCCATTAAATCGATTGTCGTACAGGTGCGGATCAATCGAAAAGAAAATATCTATTGCCTTGCGAATGTTCCCGGTGATTGCCGCATCGACTTTGATGGGATTAAGAATTATTTCAATGCAGATAGTGTCGCGTTTGCCTCACGCGACAAAGCGCAGGAATTGACGGGATGCGTGATCGGAGCGATCCCGCCTTTTTCGTTCAACAACGAGCTCCAGGTCCTGGCTGACACGCTCATCCAGGAGAATGAAGAAGTTGTATTTAACGCCGGGCGTCTTGACCGGTCCATTTTCATGAAACTGGATGATTATCTGCGCATTGCGAAACCGCAAATGGTAAAGATTGCGATACGCAGTTGATTGATCATTCAGAAGCAGTACAATAACTTAAATGAAATTTAACGCCCTCATTGGTACAGTTTTCGGCCTGCTGGTTTTTCTTACGGGCGTTCTTTTGGAGATAGCGATTTCTGCAGGTGTGTTATGGGGCGAGCTCGAAGCACGCTCCAACACGTCATCGTCTGTCAAATCCGGTTTGAGCATGGGTTGTCCGCACTTGCTTTCTTTTGATGAAACGGGGGTTGTCCGTGCTTCGGTGACGAATCCACTGGATCAGGATATCCAGCCGATGGTCACTGCGCAAATCAGTCGAAACGATGGCAGCCAACAAATGAGTCAGACGCTGACATTGGCTCCTCATGAATCGAAAACCGTTCAGTGGAAAGTGGGTGTTTCCAATATTTTGTATGGCAGGCTGATCCTTGTCAGCGTTCTCCAGGGGAAATACCAAGACTCGCCTGCACGACAGGGTTCTTGCGGAATTCTTTTTCTAAATCTATTTGGCATGAACGGCCGGGAGATGATCATTCTGCTCTGCCTGACCAGCTTTGCTTTCCTTGTCCTTGGCGCCGTGACCTGGATGCGCGTTCGCTGGCCTCTGAATTCACGAAATGAAAATATCGCGCGTGCCTTTGGCAGCCTTGGGGTCTTGGCAACGCTGGGATTATTCGCAGCCTTATTGCGTTGGTGGGGATTGATCATTATTCTCGATGCAGTGGCCCTGATTCTCATCGTCGTCATCTTTACCGAGGTGTTATTCAATCCATAGTCGAGGAGGATATAAAATTACTCATGCCTACGATTCTTATTCCGGCTCGCAAGCCATTCAATTTCACATCTGTTATCAATTCCCATGGCTGGCGCCAGCTCGCGCCGTTTTTGTATGAGGAAAGTACCAGTACACTTTCTTATATTCTGCAGCTTTCCAATGACCGTGTGATTGAACTCAAGTTCCGCGATGGTACGGATGGCGTTACAGTCGAGACCGAAAAACTTGATAAGCTGGAACGCCGGGAAGTGGTGGATAAGGTCACATGGATGTTCGGCCTCAATATGGATTTCTCGCTCTTCTATAAAGCCTCACGCCTAGAGCCAAAGCTAATACACGCCAAAAAGCTGGCGCGCGGCCGCGTCCTTCGTTCTCCAACTTTCTTCGAAGATGTGATCAAAACCATCCTGACGACAAATACACTCTGGACAGTGACCAAAAACATGACCTTGAAATTAGTAAATGAATTGGGCGATCCGCTGCCTGAAGATTCGAGCCGGAGAGCATTTCCTGCGCCTGAAGCGATCGCTGCCTCCAGCCCGGACTTCCTCAAGGAAAAAATACGCGTCGGGTACCGCGCCCCTGCCATTCATCAGCTGGCGGTCCGTATCGCCTCAGGGAAATTTGAGTTGGAAACGCTCAAAACAAGCGAGCTTCCAACCCTTGAACTGCGTAAGGAATTGTTGACCATTAATGGTGTCGGTCCCTATGCTGCGGCAAATTTGTTGATGATCTTGGGAAAACATGATTTCATTCCAATCGACTCATACGCCTTGAAAATGGTGTCGAATGAATGGTATCGCGGCGAACCCATTACTGCGAAAGAAGTGGAAAAGCGTTTCGAAAAATGGGGAGAGTTCAAGGGTCTCGCGTTTTGGTTCTGGGATTGGAAAGAG
>DATFQC010000404.1:0-3386 GCA_035264425.1 Anaerolineales bacterium | reverse complement strand
ACTCCTTCCACATCCCGCTGTTCTTTTTTCTCTCGGGATATTTCATTAACATCTCCATTCCATTTTTTGATTTTTTCAAAAAGCGATTCAATTCGCTTATGAAACCCTATTTGTTTATCATCTTTCTCATCTACTTCACCTCGGTTTCCTTTGAAAAGATGGGATTTAATACGGCGATCACCCGTATTGTCAAATCGCTGTATGGCACGGGGCATTACATTGATTGGGTCCAGTTGTGGTTCCTGCCGGAACTGTTTGTCGTCAGTCTGTACGCGTTTCTCTTCATTACCCTGGTGAGCAGGCTACAGAATCGCTGGATCAGGTGGGGAATCCTGCTGGCGACCCTGGCACTTTCACTTCCTTTTCTGGATGCTTTCTATCCATTCCCAATTTCTATTTTTGGAAAACAGTATGAACTATACGGTTTACCGTTGGGTCTCGACCTGGTCTTCTTGAGTGGATTCTTCTTTATCCTTGGGAATGAAGTGCGTCAGGTTACTTCTGAGAAAATGTTTGACAACCTCTTTATTCTCGTCGGGACCGGCATTGGATTGATCGTTCTTAACTTTCTGTTCCCGTATGAGATTGATTTCAACATCCGGCAATACGAATCGTTCCTGATAAATACGGTGGAGGCGATCCTTGGCATTCTCTTTATCTTGGCACTCTCGCGTCAGATCGAGCTGCATTCCACCCGGCTGGCCTCTGTTTTTAAATACCTGGGAAATATCTCTTTGATCATTCTTTTATTTCACGTCCCGGTCCAGGCATTCTGGGGAGAAAAAGTAATGAACGTGACAAATAACTTTCCCCTATCCATTCTCGTGGGATTCCTGATGGGCGTTTTGGGACCGATCCTGATCTACGAACTTTTTATTCGTTTCAACCCGGTCGCTTCCTTCTGGCTTGGCAGGCAGGCAGAATCACCGATGCGAAAACCGGAAGTGAAAGAGGAACAAACCGTTCCAAATCCCCCAAGCACTCCTGCAGTGGAAATCAAAGAACCCTAAATGCCAAAGCCCGTCATCTTTACGATTGACGATGATGCCTCCGTGTTGAATTCTATTGAGCGCGACCTGCGGGCGCGTTACGGGCAGGAGTATCGCATCCTGCCGATCGACTCTGGTCAGGCCGCGCTGGATTATTTACCAAGATTGCAACAGCGCAATGACGCAGTAGCGCTGTTTTTAGTAGACCAGCGCATGCCCGAAATGAGCGGCGTGGAATTCCTCGAGCAGGCGATCAAAGCTTATCCACAGGCTAAACGTGTCCTGCTCACCGCTTATGCGGATACACAGGCCGCCATCGATTCGATCAACGAAGTGGGGCTGGATTATTACCTGATGAAGCCCTGGCATCCCCCGCAGGAACGGCTTTATCCGATCCTGGATGAATTGCTGGAGGACTGGAAGATCCACGTCCGCCTGCCGTTTGAAGGGATTCGCATCGCTGGAACCCTGTGGTCGCTGCCGAGTCATCAGGTCAAGGATTTTCTGACGCGGCATCAAATCCCTTATCAATGGCTGGATATCGAGAAAGATTCGATCACACGCCAACTCGTCGAAGGACTCTCCTCCGAAGTCACGAAGCTTCCGGTTGTGTTTTTCCCGGATGGAAAGACATTGATCCAGCCTGACTTGAGAGAACTGGCGGATAAAGTAGGCTTGCAAACGCGTGCCGCGCTTCCGTTTTACGACATTGTCGTGGTCGGGAGTGGTCCTGCGGGACTCGCCGCTTCGGTCTACGCGGGATCGGAGGGCTATCGTTGTCTTGTCATTGAGAGAGCCGCGCCCGGTGGGCAGGCAGGCAGCAGCCCGAAGATCGAAAATTATCTGGGCTTTCCAACCGGCATCTCTGGCGATGATCTCACCCGCCGCGCCGTCTCACAGGCCAAACGATTCGGCGTGGAGATCCTTTCAGCGCAGGAAGCAGAAAAGATCCTGATCAAGGACGCCTATCGCATTGTCCAGTTATCAGATGGAACGGAGATATCCTGTCAGGCGCTGTTGATCGCGACAGGCGCGTCGTTCCATATGTTGAGAATGCCGGGCGCAGAAGCACTCGCCGGCGCTGGAATTTATTACGGCGCGGCGTATACAGAAGCAATGAACTATAAAGATCAGGATGTGTTCGTCGTTGGTGGCGCCAATTCGGCCGCGCAGGGTGCGCTGTATTTGAGCCAATTTGCAAGCAAGGTCAGGGTCTTAATCCGAGGCAAGCAACCGACTGCCTCGAAATATCTCGTCGACGCGCTCGAACAAAATCAAAAGATCGAGCTGCTGCGAAATACGGATCTGATCGAAGTCAAAGGAAAGAATGCACTCGAACAGATCATCATCAAAAATACAAATACGGATGAGCTGCAAACATTCGACGCGGCTGCCATGTTTGTATTCATCGGCGTGCGACCACAAAGTCAGCTGGTTACAGATCTGGTGAAGCGTAGCGATAAGGGTTATGTCTTTACGGGCCCGGATCTAATGGTCGATAAAAAGCCACCTCAGGGCTGGAGCCTGGAACGCGACCCGTTTTTATTGGAGACCAGCGTCCCCGGGATTTTCGCTGCCGGCGATGTGCGCTTCGGCACCAACCATCGAGTTGCCTCTGCCGTCGGCGAGGGTGCTATCGCCTTCGCGTTGATGAAGGAATATTTGAAAGCACTGTAACATGTCATTGCGAGCGGTGGTGTTTGTCCGCCCGAAGCAATCTCCATATTAACGGGGGTTGCTCCGCGGTGTGCACTCGCAACGACATTACTTTTATTATGAACATCCAGGACCTCCGCAAATCACCTCTTTTCCAGGGCTTGTCTGATGAGGAGCTACGGCAACTCATGGATATGGCTGAGTCCCTCCCGTTACATGCTGGAGAGGTTCTCATCAAGCAGGGCGAGCTAGGCGATTCTGCGTATGTAGTCATTAACGGAGAATTCGAGGTTCAAAAACAATCGGGGCAATCGCTGATCAAAATTGACGTGCGGAATCCCGGCGACGTAGTCGGTGAGATGGCACTGCTTTCACGTGCACCGCGCAATGCAACTCTGATCGCAAAAACAGATGGTGAGGTGCTGCGCATTCCGCAGGAAGCCTTTGAAAAATTATTAACATCCAGCACGACCGCCACGATGGCAGTTTTACACTGGGTGATGGCGCGCCTCACTCAGAACGAGTCCCTTTTACACCAGCAGGAGAAGATGGCTGCCCTCGGCACTATGAGCGCGGGGCTGGCACACGAGTTGAACAATCCCTCCGCCGCGGCACAGAGAAGCGCCTCACAATTAAAAGAGACTCAATCCAAATGGCTCAGTCTCACTCATCAAATCGAAAGGATTGCTCTGCAGGAAAACCAAACAGATTGGTTGGATGATTTCATCCAGGAAGCCTCGC